>JAFUQW010000055.1 GCA_017472115.1 Bacteroidales bacterium
ATCGTGCAGCAAAGGAGGTATAACAACCATAAATACCGAAGGCAAACGGACGGTAATGCCGTCAACCAGAGCCGTGTCGATCTTTGAGGGTAGTTTCGACTTCCTTTCGTGGCAAGTACTCCAGAATGCCAAGACGCCCACAACAGACATACTCGTTCTTAATTCAGTCAACAACCTTGACAAAGCAACCGGCTATCTCAGACTTCACGACTCATATATATGCTTCCTTGACAACGACCAGGCAGGGCGTAAATGTCTCGAAGACATCAGAAAGATGTTTCCCAGCAAGGAAGTAAAGGATATGTCAGCACTATACTCCGAGCATAAAGACCTGAATGAAATGCTGCAGAACTGCCGGGGATACGACATCAACGAGATATCAATCAAAAACTTACTATAAACTATGGAAGAAAGAGATCAAAACATCACTAGCATCCTGAAGCATATCAAGGGGCTACGTAAAGACATTCGTGAAATGCGAAAGAGCATGGGATCTGCCAGCAAAATGGTATTCACCAACCAGGAAATAATGGAGCAACTAGATGTCTCCACCGCAGTCCTCAAAAAGTGGAGAGACTCCGGCCTCCTCGGTTACTCCCAAATCAACAACAAATATTACTACTCGAGAGATGATATTGTGGAATTTATGAAAACCACCCACAACGAGGCTTTTGTAACTCGCTAGAAACATATTGGCTGATAACACGAGTCTTTATTAATTTGAAATTACTATATTTGCTAACTGAAAGTTTGACAAACATATGATTTTCCAAATTCAGAAGAAGATAAAGCAACGACATGATGAGAAGTCATTACGTCGTAAACTGGCTCATAAAGCTTTTGTTCACGCTAGGAATAAATTTCATAATGGTTTGTCAAAAGCTGTAATAAAAGAAATTAATGATAGGAAACAGAACTTCTGGGACTATAAAAGAATTAAGGCACCGTCCAATTTTTCTCTAATCAATAATCCTAATGAGGTACTTCAGTTTATCTCTAAGTTAAATGAGGCGTATAACAAACATAAGAAAGTGTTTGTAGTTCTTTATAATGTGGTAGAAATGACTAATGATGCAATAGTATTATTGTTATCAAATGTTGCACAGTTTAAAGCTGCCCATATTGATTTTAACGGAGACAAACCAAGAAATCCATACATAGCAAAGCAAATCGAGGATTCTGGATTTTATCGCATTTTATATCAAAGATTTAGAAAAGATGATGATACGATAGATCTTAGTAATAAGAGTATATACACTCATGCTCAAAAAAATGTTGACTCAGAACTTACTGCAAAAATTATTAGCAAGAATTCTGAATTTTTATGGAATGAGCCGAGAAGATGTCAAGGGGTACAGCGAATCTTTATTGAGTTGATGCAAAACACGAACAATCACGCAAGTCACACAGTCGGTGACAAATACTGGTGGATGAGTGTAAGTCGAAGAACAAATCCAAACACTTTGTGTTTTTCGTTCATAGACTACGGTATGGGTATTTTTAAGAGTCTATCTTCTAAGAAAAGTACTGATAAGTTTTATGGCTGGATGGAAAAAATCAAACAGATCATTAATCCAGAAGAGCATCATGAAGTGTTAGCGTCAATGTTGTCTGGTGAGTTTCATAGAACAGTAACAAATAAGTACTTTAGAGGTAAAGGCCTTCCTGGTATATATAAAGCGCTTGAACAAAGGGCAATTACAAAACTTATAGTAATTTCTAATGATGCATATGCTAATCCAAAAGAAGATTATTATTCAGGATTGAATTTTGGATTGGATGGCACTTTCGTCTATTTTGAATTAGATGAAACTTGTAAGAATTGTAAGGAACATATTTATTAATTTACATAATAATGAAAAAGTTTATTGTTGCGACAGAATTTTCACGGACGCCATCAGCTCGTACAGAGAATGAAGGTAAAAATCCTGGTGAAAAACTAAGAAAAATATTGGTACCTCTATTAATGGAGTGCATCTCACAAAAAGAGCAACTTATCGTAGATTTAGATGGAACAGCAGGGTATGGCACTTCATTTCTGGAGGAGGTGTTTGGCGGATTAATCCGCGAAGAGAAATTTAAATATCAGGATTTGAAGGACTACCTAGATTTTATTTCAGAAGAAGAACCTGATCTTATAGATGAAATTTGGCAAGACATTGAGGATGCGCACGAAAATGAAACACATTAAAAGATCTCTTTACGGAATAATTATCTTTGCCGTAGGTTGGGTTATAGGCTTACTTGTAAAAGACTGGAACTGGTTTCAGTATGACTCCTCTTTCAATCTATTTGAACTCTTCTATTGTATAGTAACATTATTTATTTCACTATATATTGCAAATGTTATAGAAAATGTACTCCAGAACAAAAGGAGTCAAAAGGATATTATTATCAAAAAAATCGAGGAAGTTGATAGCGCATTAGTAGAATTATTGGCATTATTTAGTTACGAAAAAGATCAAAATAGATATTCTATATCAAATTTTCACATATTAAGTAAAGCTAAACACATAAGTCAATTAGCTCAACGCTTTCATAAAACTATCAAGCATTACTATCCCGACCTACTGAATGACATTAATTATGAAGGCATTAAAACTAGAAAACTTGTAAATATCTGTACGAAATTGTCCTCAACTCAACAAGATAACATTAAATGTGTAGATGACACTTGGTATTATACACAGGATAAATTTGTCGATATACAAAAGGAAATCAATCATTTAAGGGATCTTTGCTTCAATGATATTCTAAAATTAAATGAACAATAATTACATATAAAACAGATAATAACTCATTATAAATGGTACAACTTCGATGATATGTTTCTTAGATTATTGTGGATAACCTAAGAGGTCTTGATACTAAAAAGAATGGTCAACAGTAACAGATATAAAACGGAGTAGATATCTGTGAGATACCTAAATATTATGGCCAAGGTTATTATGGCATTTAATGTGGGGTAGAGTTTCTATTTGTGTTTGTAGTTGGGATATTTCTGATGAGTTATAATGTACTCTGGACATACATTCTCTCTGGTTGAGTAAGTGCTTTAAACTAAACGAGTAAATATCTCGGTAAAAGGTCCTCTTGCTTATTTGGGGTGTTTTATGTTCTATTACTCGTTACTGAGGAGATTATTAATGCTATATTTTTGGAATACTCGGTATGCGATTTTTTGCTCTTCAGTTTCAACGTTTTTAATAAATGTATCTTGGAAATATTTAAGATCTTTCTTTCCATCTAAAAGCCAGGTATAGTATGTTTCTAGTATACTTTCTTTTAGTTCTTTTGATTCTTGACAATGATCATAATGGTCTTTTTTCCCACCTGTTTTTATCCATTGTATAAGAGTATCTTTATTGATGTTTACGCAATTTATCCTGGTTTTAGGTACTATGCCAGCGGCATGGGGATTTTCTGACACTGAGATGTTTTCAGAATTGTAATATGCATTATTTCTTAATGTTAGCATCTTCTTATTCCAAAAATAATCTAAGCTCCCTTCAGAATGAAAATTAATAATAAATGCACCCTCTTGTAGGGCTAAGTTAGGGTTGATTAAACTAAGGACATTGCCGAATATATCCTCTACTAAAGGTGCGTCGACAGAATAATCGATATAGAAGAAGTCAAGACCGAGATCTTCAACGTTAAAAAGACTATTTAAGGTCATTTGACTTAAGTCGATATGATTTACACTGTTAATTATGTCTTGCTTGCATAGAGATTCTTTGGCATCTGCAAGTATTCTCTGGTAGGAAGCTGCTTGGATTTCATAATTCTCATATAAATTAATATAGTATAGTGATACATAATTAGATATCTCATCTAGCTTATTGTCTCTATTAATTCCGTCATAAGCGAAATTAAGGCCAATTTCAATATTCGGGGTCCAATCTAATAGTGGAGTGGGTAAGCCATAGTGTTGCATTAAGGCTAGTATACTAATATCTGTGTATGTCTTTCCGTCTTTGTTGAGAAATTGCTGAATTCTTAAGTTGCTTCTTAGTAATTCTATTATTTGGGACAGATAATTGTTTTGAGTATAGTTTGGATAGAAATGTTGAATTTCAGGCCATCGAAATTGAAGTGAAGTAATCAGACGATATTTACTTTCCTTAACACCACGATAAATAATATAATTCTGTCTAGATGGGAAAAAATCGTCACTATTTAAAGTAAGACCATGTATTTGGAGTTGCTTACGGGGAATTTTATATGTGTTGTGAACTGAAATAAAGGATTTTAATTCTTCAATACTGTTTATCGTTGTACACGAGAAGTCTGCCCCCTTGCTTTCTAAAGTGTCGTACATATTCATGGTGTTTAAATGAGTACATGCAAAACTAACAAAAATCTCATAATTACAACACACTTTGAACGATTTGAGTATAATCAAATTTTCTTATATTATGTTTCGTGTTTTAGTTAAAATGAAGTTATATATTTGTAATATAATAACTTTCTACAATATATAGTTCCTATGAAATTCATTACATCAACAGATTTGAAGCGATGGGCTGACACAAGAGAGAGTCAGTCTCTTTTGCCCGAATTGGTGAGACGTCTTATCTGTGCTTCAGTGAAACAGTTAGATAGACTATCTTTCCCCTGCGGGGATGCTGTACACATGCCTGGATGGGATGGTATTGTATCGTGTCCAGAACCTATAGATCTGGTCCCAGAAGGGGACTCTCTTTGGGAGTGTGGAGTGAACAAGGAAATTCAGGCCAAAGCGAACGATGACATAATAAAACGCGCAGCTGACCCTCTTGGCCATATTAAATCAAACTCTACATTCGTCTTTGTTACTCCTCGCGAATGGGCAGGAGCAGATGCGTGGGTTATTGCCAACCAATCGGGGTAGAAGAAATTAGTGGTTTATACCGCAGTAGAACTAGAGGCTTGGATTGAGAAATGTCCTGCTGTAGGAATATGGTTAGCAGACAAACTGAATATTCTGAATGCAGGAGGTTATCTACTTCCAGATGAATTTTGGATGCAATGGGCTTCTGGCGATCAGTACACTTTACCCTATCAAATAGTAACTGCGGGAAGGAAAAAAGCAACAGAAAAGGTGTTAAAAGCTTGTTTCAATCCATCTGTCCTTGAAATTCAAGCTTTGACGCAGTCGGAAGCTGTTGCGTTTGTGTTAGCAACAATTGCGACTTCTTCTGAAGCAGATAAGTTTACAGCTAAAACAATTGTTGTTACTGATAAAAACACATTTGATGATTTAGTATCTCACTATGATAATCTGATAATTATAACAACCTTGCGCGCAAATATGTCCTATGCCTTGGCACGCAATCATACAGTAATCTGTGCGGTAACGCCAGAAGATCAAGTGTCTACCGCTGAGATGCTGCCAAGAGTGGAAAGAGAAGCTTTTGTTAAAGCAATAGAAGAATGTGATTTTGATTCAGTTCAGGCAAGAAAGATTGCAACAGATACGGCAAGGGATGTAAATGTTGTAAGACGTAGGTTGAAGATTGACAGACTAAAGCCGGAATGGGCTAATAGTGATGGAATATCAGCCTTGTTGCCAATTATTTTGCTGGGCCAATGGAATGAGAATATAAAGGGAGATTTGGAACTCGTAGAAAAAATTTCAGGAAAAACCTACGCAGATTATGTCAAGATATTACAATATTTCAGATTAATGCCTGATTCTCCAATTGCCAATGTCGGAACAGTATGGCGATTAAAGTCTCCAATGGATGCTATGTCATATGCCTCAGCTTATCTAACAGACGGGGATTTAGCCAAACTGAAAGAGATGTGCGGATTCTTGATTGCTGACGATGATCCAGAAGCAGAAGACAAGGTTGCTTCGGACGAATTGGAAATGTGGCAGTTTAAGCAGCAGTTTTCTTCTGATATCAAAAAGGGGACATATCAATCTTTAATATTGTTGTCTTTGATCAATGATGAGAGTAATCGTAGAAATGTATGGGTTGATGGTTTGCTACATGAATTACTGAATGGCTGGACACTGAAACGTTTTTTATCCAATAGAACGTTTTTTACTCTTTTTGCGGAAGCTTCGCCTGAAGCGTTTTTGGATTTCCTTGAAGGAATAGGGAAAGAAATATATGATATCGTATTCACTCCTCAGAAATCCCATATGGGATTAACAGGTTGGAATATATATTATACGGATCTTCTCTTTGCACTTGAGATGCTGGCTTGGGATGAAGACAATATTTATAGGGTCACATCCCTTCTATTACGTTTTTCGTCATATAAAAACGATAGTAATTATGCTAACAAGCCTGCAAACTCGCTTGCGGAGATTTACCGTTTTCAATTACCGCAAACATTCGCAAAATTTGAGAATAGGATGGAGATACTAACATCTTTGTCATCTTCTTATAGAACTCAGATAAGTGAGTTGTGTTTCCGAATTTTAGAGGGTAACGGTCCAAGAGTGTTATCTCAGACACACTTTTATAAGTGGCGACACTTTAGTGACCTTTCTTCTCCTGAATATATTTCGGTGTCAGTAGATAATGTGATGGCAGTGGTAAAGTTGCTATTGAGCTGTACATCCTTCTCAGAAGAAGATATATGTGCGCTTTTGAAAGTATCTACAAATAAATGGATTGGATGCTGCAGAAAAGATATCCTTGATGCAATAACCAAGAGAAAAGATTCTTTTTGTGAAAGTGAAATTATAGAACATACTCTCCGTGGTGAACCGAATCGTCATCTTTCATTTCCTGGGGCTGCGTGGGCTCTGTCAGAGAAAGAACTTGAACCATATAAGAGACTGCTATCTGACATTGAACCTAAGGATGTTGTCTTGAAATATCGTTGGATGTTCGAGGATATGTTTCTACGGCTACCTCAAAAAAGAGAGATGGACTTTCAAAAGGAATGTCAGATAAAGCAGGAAGTTAGAAACAATGCTGTTAAAGATATACTTGCAGAAAGAGGCAGAATAGGTATATGGGAATTAGTTAGTATTGCCAAATATCCAAGTTCTGTAATCAACAGTATGATCCAATTATACGGTGACGGTTTGTTGCAAGATGTATGTTTAAAATTTTGTGAGAACATAGTAGACATTAATTTCCTTCAGACTTTTTTCCAGAATTTATTCTTTCAAAAAAATGAAGATGACTATGTGAAGATTATAGAGGAGGTAAAGGCATATGGCGATATTTGCTTGTCGACAAGTCTATATGCTCCAGGCTACAATGAAAGACTTGCTACCATTGCAAATGACTTTGGCGAAAAAGTAGAAACTCTTTACTGGCAAAATATTAAAGTGGCATATGTTAAAAAGCTCAATCCCATACAAGTTATTAATAGGCTTACTAGGGTAAATCGCTATGATGAGGCTCTAGATTTGATATACCATAACAAAGATTCGCAAATCCCCGATAGTCTTAAAGTCAATGTCATAAAAGGTCTTATATTTAGCGGTCAACGAGACTTTACCCCGAGAATTGATTGGTACTATATAGGTAGTGTGATAGAAGATTTAGATAAGTCAGAAGATCCTGAGATTATCTCAGCGCTGATTCAAATAGAATTTTTTGCTTATCGTGCATTAGAGCATCATAGAGATATAAATAGCTTACGTCTTATAAAAGAACTGATGAGCAAACCAGAATTGTTGATGGAGTTGATGGTAATGGCCTATAAATCTGATGATATAAATGACGAGGAAGAAGTAAGTGAATCAGAGATTAATAATAGCAAACTGATGGCAACATGTTCATTCTCAATTCTATATAATTTATCTTGTTGTCCTGGTGTTGATGGACAAGGGAATGTGAATCCTGATGCACTTCGTACATATATATACCGCTTGTATGAATTATCCGTAGAACATCATCGTTCTCAAGTGACTGATATGGTGGTAGGTAGTCTTTTAGGCAATCTTCCAAGAAATGACTCCTATCCACAGGATATTCTCGGAGAAATAGTAGAAGAATTGAAAAGTGATTCTGTAGATGAACATATTCAGATGAGAATTTTTAATAGCAGAGGTGTTACTACTCGAGCTATTGCTGAAGGCGGAGATCAGGAAAGGGAGTTGGTAGCATTGTTCAAGATTTATCGAGATAAGGTTAAGTTTAAATATCCTAGACTTGCCAAAATATTCACAAAAATGATGGGTAGGTATGAGCATTATGCTAATCGTGAAGATTGTGTGGCACAATTGGAAGATTTGGAGTATTAGAAATCAAGAAATGTTATTACATCCCTTGGAGCAGTTTGGAATAATTTTCAAATAGTCGGGCTGTTTATAATTCGACTATTACTATTTTCTTGTATTTAAACTTCAATGAAACAATTAAAGTATTTTGCAGAAATGTTGTATCTTTGTTGTCAACTATGACAGTGGTCTTGGTAAGTTCTTTGAATTCGATTTGGTAAGTAATGGGAAAGTGGTACTAAAACGCCTAATGTCGTCACATTTTATCGTATTTAACGCAAATTTTACCTACCAAGAAAGTTACCAAATCACCTAAGAATCGCTATCCTACGTACGTAGAATGCATACAATCACATTCTGGAACGAAGAGGAATACTAATGAGGCAACTTGTCTGAAATCAAACAGATAACTTTACAGGCGGGAGTAACTTATGTTGCTCCCGTCTGTATTCTGGATGTAACGCCTTTTGTCAGATATGCTTCACCGTCAGTAAAACAAGCCTTCTTACGGATGGCGCAGTTCAGGACTTGTCACAGCTGCCGGTCCGGGTATAGAGTTTCGGCAAGTCTGTCGGCGAGGACTGTGGCGAGAAGGACCTTGCCGTTCTCATCGATGAGATAGAGGGACGGTATCCAGGTTATGCGGTATGCCTTGGCGATTGCAGAGTCCCTCATTCCGGCCGGATCGTACAGCTGGACTCCGGGCAGTTCATTTTTTGTCACATAGTTAGTGAAAGCTTCTTCGCTGCGGTCGAACGAGACTGCTGCAAATACTGTCTCAGACGGGTCTGCTGCAGCATGCATCTGCTTGATGAGAGGCATTTCCGCCCTGCAGTCGGGACACCAGGAAGCCCAGAACTGAAGCACCACCTTTCTGCCCTTGAAGTCACTCAGCTTCACCGGCTTACCGGAAATATCGTTGAGAGTGAAATCCGGAGCCTGCGTTCCGGGCTTCAGCATATCAGCAGCATATTTTGCATCAAGGTCGGTTTCGTCCGGAGTCTGAGCCATAAGACAGACTGATGAGACAGCAAGTATCACAAAGAAGAATAAAAGTCGTTTTTTCATAACACAGTCATTTATCATAAAGTTTTACCGGTAAGTTCCGCGATAGTGATAAGCTTGATTCCGCGCTCATTTATGACCTTGCGGACTTCAGGACTCTTCAACATGTCGGTAACTCCCTGACGATCAACGGCTACGTCTTCATATCCGATATGCATCACGGTCTCCATCTCCGAATCGTCATAAGCGGGATGGTCGAGGAAAAGATATTTCTTTCCTTTCTCGAGCTTGTTCAGGACCTTGATGAAACTGGAGATCTTCTCTTCCGAGGTTGCCTTCGGACCATCATAACCGATGCTTTCATAACCGAACTGCTGAGACGCACCTGCCCGGTCGATGCTTGGCAGGCCGTATTCCTTGGATAGCTCCTGGACAAGTTCCGTCACTTCCGGAGAAAAGGCTGTGGACATCATGTGTCCGGTGATGTGGGTAAGCTGAGGAATCGTTCTGATGGCGAGTTCGATCTGAGCACGAAATTCCTTTTCTATTTCAGCAAGATCGAATTTCTGCATGTTTTCAAGTACAGACTGACCCGGGTAGGCCGGGTTGGTCCACATCATAGGATAGAAATATCCGTATTCATCAACCAGGGACGGACAGACCGTCAAAGGCCTCCACTTGACATTTTCCCATTCGCTTGTAATGGCAAGGTGCACTCCTGCGTCAAGTCCGGGATTCTCCTTCAGCATCTTGACAGCCTCCGGAAACCACGGTCCTACGACCAGGACCTCAACCGAAGTGGCAATGCCGTTCTTATAGGTATCGATACTGGCTTCATTGACAGAATGCAAGGCTCCCATGTCATCGATTCTGATGACCAGCTCCTGTGCCGCCGCACTGAAAGAGATGAGATTCAGAAGGATGGCGGAAAATAAGATAGCAGTCTTTTTCATATTCAACAGTTTAGTTTTCAAATTTAAAGCTTTTTTCGATTTAATTTGTAAATTCGCAGGGTTTTTAGAAACTGTTTCTTAAAGTTCCGGATATGACTTTCACTATGATCCTTCAGCTTCTGATCGTGCTTGGAGCACTTTGGGTCGGCTCGCGCTACGGTTCCCTGGCACTCGGTGCCATTTCGGGCATCGGACTCGCCATACTCGTATTCTGTTTCCAGATGAAACCGGGCACACCTCCCACAGACGTCATATATATAATTGTGGCGGCCGTCACATGCGCCGGCATCATGCAGGCCTCCGGCGGTATGGACTGGCTCATTCAGATTGCTGAAAGACTGCTCAGAAGACATCCCGAGCGCATTACTTTCTTCGCTCCGATCTGTACATTCTTCCTCACTGTACTTGTCGGTACGGGACATGTCGTTTACACCTTGATGCCTATCATCTGCGACATCGCGCTGAAAAAGGGGATACGTCCCGAGCGCCCATGCGCCGTAGCTTCCATTGCTTCTCAGGTCGGCATAACATGCTCCCCCATCGCAGCTGCCGTAGTGGCTTTCGTGAGCATTTCGAATGCAAACGGGTTCGACATAACGATCCCTCAGGTCCTCATGATAACAATTCCGTCCTGTCTTGTCGGCCTGCTTGCGGCTTCAGCTGCATCTTTCAAGAGAGGACTCGATCTGGACAAGGATCCTGAATTCCAGGCAAAGCTCAAGGATCCGGAGCAGTACAACTACATATACGGAAACACAGAGACCACCCTTGACCGCGTCATCCCGCAGTCGGCAAAGAATTCCGTTTTCATCTTCCTCGGAGCCCTGGCCATCATCGTGATGTTTGCGATATTTCCTCAGCTTCTTCCTGTTTTCGACGGGCAAAGACTCAAGATGAACATTGTCATCCAGATAGTGATGATTGCAGCGGCAGCCTTCATGATCATATTCTGCAAAGCAAGTCCTAAAAAAGCTGTTGCCGGAGCGGTATGGCAGTCCGGAATGGTTGCCGTAGTAGCCATCTATGGCATCGCATGGCTCGCAGACACATATTTTTCAAATTACATAGCCGAAATACAGGTGATGCTCGAAGACATTGTGCAGGCATATCCGTGGTCTATTGCATTCGTGTTCTTCCTCGTATCGGTACTCATCAACTCTCAGGGAGCTGTGGTAGTGGCCATGCTGCCTCTTGCCTTCAAGCTCGGAATAGCGGGACCGGTACTTCTCGGAGTACTTCCTTCTGTCTATGGCTACTTCTTCATCCCGAACTACCCGTCAGACATCGCCACCGTCAACTTCGACAGGTCCGGCACGACTAAAATCGGCAGATATCTGCTCAACCACTCGTTCATGCTTCCGGGAATGGTATGCGTGATCGTATCGACGATTGTCGCATATATGCTTGCCATGATAATAATGTAACGGAATTTATTATAACTTTGTCTGATTTTTAAAACATCAAGAAATGTACAAGATAACATCAAAGGACATGCTTACTCCTACAATCTGCCGCATGAAGGTGGAAGCTCCGAGACTTGCCGCAGCCGCACAGCCGGGGCAGTTCCTCATCATCAGGGCTGACGAGCAGGGAGAGCGTGTACCTCTCACAATCAGCGACTTCGACAGAGAAGCCGGCACCGTCACAATCGTGACACAGAGGATCGGCGCATCAACCACCGAAATATGTACATATGAGGAAGGCGACTCGTTCGCAGACGTTGTAGGTCCTCTCGGCATACCTTCGGACTTCACAGAGATGTCGGCCGAAGAGCTTGCAGGAAAGAGGTACGTGTTCATAGCTGGTGGAGTCGGAACCGCTCCTGTATATCCTCAGGTAAAGTGGCTCCACGAAAGAGGAGTGGCTGTGGATGTTATCATCGGTGCCAAGACCAAGGATCTGGTTATCTACAAGGAGGAGATGGAAAGCGTATGCGACAACCTTTATATATGCACCGACGACGGTTCGGAGGGCTTCAAGGGCCTTGTGACCGCGATGCTTGAGAAGCTCGTGGCCGAGGACGGCAAGGTATATGACCAGGCTGTGGCAATCGGACCGATGATAATGATGAAGTTCGCTACGCTCACCTGCAAGAAGCTCGGCCTGCCTGTCATCGTCAGTCTCAACACTCTGATGGTCGATGGAACCGGAATGTGCGGAGCATGCAGGGTGACAGTGGGAGGCAAGGTACGTTTCGCATGCGTGGAAGGTCCTGAATTCGACGGATATCTCGTTGATTTCGACGAGGCCATGCGCAGGCAGAGAATGTATGTGAGCGAGGAGAAGGATGCAAACGAACATCATAAATGCAGAATCGGGAGGGGTAAATAATGGCAAACAAGATTCCAAGAGTTCCTGTACGCGAACAGGATCCTAAAGTAAGAGCTACCAATTTTGAGGAGGTATGCTATGGATATAATATAGAAGAGGCACAGCTTGAGGCCACGAGATGCCTCAACTGCAAGAACCCGCGTTGTGTAGGAGCCTGTCCTGTGAATGTACAGATACCGACATTCATCGCCCATGTAGCTGCAGGAGATTTCGCAAAGGCTGCTGCCGTCATTGCAGAAGATTCATCGCTTCCTTCTGTCTGCGGACGAGTATGTCCGCAGGAGACCCAGTGTGAGGGAAGCTGCATCCTCGGAGTCAAGGGCGAGCCGGTCGCCATCGGCAAGCTTGAGAGGTTCGTGGCAGACTGGAGCCGTGAGAACGGAGGCATCAGGCCGGAAACAGCACCTGCAAGCGGTCACAAGGTGGCTGTCATCGGAAGCGGTCCTGCAGGACTGGCATGTGCATACGACCTTGCCAAGGCCGGCCACGATGTAACGATTTTCGAAGCCCTCCACCGTCCGGGAGGAGTGCTTGAGTACGGAATTCCTGAATTCAGGCTTCCTAAGGACAAGGTTGTCGCTCCGGCAATCGAGGACGTGAAGGCACTCGGCGTGAAGATAGAGACAAATGTGATAGCAGGACGCACAGTTACCATCGACAATCTGATGGACAAGGAAGGATTCGCAGCCGTGTTCATCGGATCCGGTGCAGGACTTCCTCGCTTCATGAACATCCCGGGAGAGCATTACAACGGCGTATTCTCAGCAAATGAGTTCCTCACGAGAAACAATCTCATGAAGGCATATCGTGACGATTACGACACACCTATCCATGCAGGAAAGAAGGTAGTGGTAGTCGGTGGCGGCAACGTAGCCATGGATGCTGCAAGAACCGCACTCAGACTCGGAGCCGAGACCACTATAGTATATCGCCGCACAGAGAACGAGCTTCCTGCCCGCAAGGAGGAAGTGCACCATGCAAAGGAAGAGGGCATCAAGTTCGCGATGCTCACCAATCCCGTAGAGGTGATCGGCAACGAGAACGGCTGGGTGAAAGCCGTAAGATGCATCCGTATGGAGCTCGGTGAGCCTGACGAAAGCGGACGCCGCAGTCCTGTGGAAGTTCCGGGATCGGAATTCGAGATCGAGACCGACACCGTCATCATGTCTCTCGGCACATCACCGAATCCTCTCATCGCCAGGACTACCGGAGGACTTGAGACTAACCGCAGAGGCTGCATCGTGGCTGATGAGAACGGTGCCACGACGCGTCCGGGCGTTTTTGCCGGCGGAGACGCCGTGACCGGAGCCGCCACGGTGATTCTCGCCATGGGAGCAGGTCGAAAAGCCGCTGCCGCGATTAATGAATATCTGAACAGATGACATCTGAGCCATAGACCGCCCCAAAAAACAAAGGGGCGGTCCATGTTTAAAAACACGCTCCATTCACACCCATAATTCTGCCGACCACCAACAAAAGAGAACACTTTACCTATTAGTTGCGCGTGTATTCCATAACTTTAACGAAAACACACTAAACTAATCAATGTAATCCATGAAAAAAACAGTGTTCTTGATTGGTATCATCTTCTTTCTATCAAGTTTGATACCTAATTTCACATTCGCTCAGAGCGGATATGAGGTTAAAGGATTCGTTAACGATCAATTCGGACCTGTCGTGGGTGCTACAGTTCTCGAAAAGGGAACTACCAACGGTACCTCTACAGGCATTGACGGTGACTATGTCCTTAACGTCTCAGGCCCGACAGCAACAGTAGAAATCAGTTGCATCGGTTACAAGACTTTAACATTTACAGCTAACGCTGTTCCTTCAAAGCTTACCCTCGAAGAGGATTCGGAGATGCTCGAAGAGACAGTTGTAGTCGGATATGGTTCCCTCAGCAAGAAGGAGATTTCATCATCTGTTGTAAGTGTAAAGGCTGAAGACTTCAACAAGGCAGCTTCAGGTGACCCTATGCAGCTGCTCGTCGGTAAGGTGGCAGGTCTCAACATCGACATGTCTGCTGACGGTAACAGTTCAAGCTTCCAGATCCGTGGTGCGACCTCAATCAACGGTAGCAACAATCCTCTCGTTGTAATCGACGGCGTGGCAGGAGCATCACTCAGCGACGTTTCCACTCAGGACATCGAGTCTATCTCAGTCCTCAAGGACGGTGCATCTGCAGCGATCTACGGTACACGCGGTGCGAACGGTGTCATCCTCGTGACAACCCGCAAAGGTTCAGGTGAGGCAGGTAAGCTCAGAGTGACTTACGACTCGTATTATGCTATCCAGGCTCTCCACGAGATGCCGGATGTATATAACCTCGACGAGTGGCTTGAGCTCAACAAGACCAGAGGCAAGGCTGACTACGGTAACAGAATCGACAAGGCTTACTGGAACGCACTCCGCAACGACAAGCCTACCTACGACCTCAACCAGTACATCTCTCTCGCAGGTTCGACTTCGAAGAGCAACTACAACCTCTCTTTGAACTACACAGACAGGAACCAGCTCTACAAGAACAATGACAGGCAGTCATACAGCCTCAGGTTCCTCATGACCCAGAAGATGTTCGCTGACGTCGTTGAGAGCACTACCATCGCCAACATCCGTGCAAATGTCAACCACGGTAACGGCGGCAGCCTCACAGGTACTATCTTCATGAACCCTACAAAGCCGGTTTATGACGCTACTACTCCTACAGGATATTTCTGGCCTACTGACTCAACAGGTGCAACAAACTCTGTCGAGAACAACCAGGTTCCTGTAAACCAGAGCCACAGCACAAACATCAGTGTTCAGGAGGACATCAAGATCACATTCATCAAGAATGACAATCATCTCCTCACTGCCAACGCAAACGCTGCATTCAACTATTCATCATCTTACGGTCACAGCTATACTCCATCGACCATGCAGACCTGCCAGATGTGGAATGCTTATGCCGGTTCGGCAAGCCTTGACAGCAGCAACAGCCTCACAAGCAACTTCGAGGCTATGATCAACTACAACCTCGCACTTGACAAGCACTCCCTCAAGGCTGTGGCAGGTTACTCTTACCGCCAGTCAATGAACGAGAGCATGAACATGACCAACAAAAACTTCCAGTACGACCAGTTCCTTTGGTACAACATCGGTGCAGGTACTTATCTTGATGAAGGTCTCGCAAGCATGGGCTCAGGCAAGGGCTTCAACAAGCTCGCCGGTGTGTTCGGTCGTGTCACTTACTCTTGGAACGATCTCGTAACCATAACCGGATCAGCTCGTTACGAAGGTAGCTCAAAGTTCGGTAAGGACAAGAAGTACGGTTTCTTCCCTTCAGTTTCAGCAGCATGGACAATCTCTAACATGGGATTCATGGACGGAACAAAGGGCTGGCTTGACGAACTCCGTATCCGTGCATCCTATGGTGTGACAGGACGTAACGCAGGTAGCGACTATGCTTCCCTCTCTACTTACAGCTCAAAGGGTTCAAACTACTTCATGGACGGACAGTGGGTTCCAGGCTACGGTATCTCACGTAACCCTAACCCGAACCTCGGATGGGAGACTGCAGTAGTATATAACTATGGTATCGACTTCGAATTCCTCGACCGCAAGCTCACAGGTAGCATCGAGTACTTCGACCGCCGTTCAGAGGACCTTCTTTATACATATACAGCTCCACAGCCACCATATGTATTCAGCTCTATCCAGCTGAACCTCGGTTCAACCCAGAACAGGGGTGTCGAGCTCGCATTGAACTACAATACACGTCTCGGCAAGGACTGGCGCCTCATGGTAGGAGGTACATACTCTTACAGCACAGCTATCCTCAAGAGCATCGGTAATGATGTTTACTCAGCTAACTTCGTTGACCTCTACAGCACAGGCGGTCTCGGATCAAGCGACTACTTCTTCCGTCTCTATGAAGGTACTCAGATCGGTAGCCTCCGCGGATTCAAGTATGCAGGCTACACTGAGGACGGACAGCTCCTCCACTACACCTACACTACTGATGAGGACGGCAACCAGGTTCCTGCTCTTGACGAGAACGGCAACTGGATTACCGCGACCAAGACAGGTGTACAGGACAGCGACAAGGTGGTTATCGGTAACACACTCCCTGAGCATTCATTCTCACTCAACATCACAGTCAAGTACAAGAACTGGGATCTCAGCCTCAACGGACGTGGTCTTGCAGGACACGACATCTGGAACTCACAGCTCCAGAGCTACGGTTACCCTGGCGTTGCTTCAGACAACCTCCTCAAGAGCGCATATGAGAAGTATCCTCACCTGACAGCTGACAACAACTACCTCAACTCATTCTTCATTGAGGACGGAGACTGGTTCAAGCTTGAGAAGGTTTCTCTCGGTAGAAACTTCAACTTCAAGCAGAACAAGGCAGGCCTTGACAACATCTACGTCTATCTTGCTGCAACCAACCTCTTCACCATCACCAAATTCTCTGGTGTTGACCCTTCAACAGTATCGTCAATGGGACTTACTCCTGGTATCGCAGGTTCGACATCACTTTATACAACCAAGATCACTCTTGGAATTTCAGCTAAGTTCTAATCTCAACGTGTAAAAGGAAAACATCAATATGAATGCTATAAAGAAATTTTTAGTAACAGTCATTTCAGGAATAGCACTGACCGGCTGTTTTGACATGACTGAGCATCCTTACACATTGCTTGATGCGTCCAACTACTTCACAGATGAGAACTCAATCAAGCAGGTAATTGCAAACATCTACGCACAGGAGCAGGGCGACCTCTCCGAGCTCTATTGGTACGCACAGGAGCTTTCAGCTGACCAGATCACATGGCGTTCCTGGAACGGCGGATCTTGGGGATGGGACTCAGGTGACAAGTTCGTACTTTCTACACATACATGGAATCCTTCTTCCAACTATGTAAACAAGATATGGAACGGTGCATGGCAGGCCATCGGTCTCTGCAACAACTTCATCACAGACCTTTCCGGCATCAGCGCAGCATCACTCGGAATATCCGAGTCACAGAAGCAGGGATATATCGACGAAGTACGTACATTCCGTGTATATTGCTACTACAACGTGTTCGAGGTATTCGGCAGCGTGATTCCGTTGACAACATCTACTGACACATCCGTTCTCCCACTCAGCGCAATGAGCGGCACTACCTTCGAGGAAGGATGTAAGAAGATCTGCGACTGGATGATCGATGAACTCGACCAGACAGTGGAGTCACTTGCAAAGAACGGCTCGGTAAACCGTTGCAACCAGGCAATGAACCGTATGATCAAGATGCGTATCCTCCTCAACTCGGAGATCTTCACAGGCGAGGCACGCTTCACCGAGTGCAAGGATCTTGCAAAGGAAATCATTGACGGCAAGTACGGAACATATGCCATTGCTGAAGACTACAAGGCAATCTATTCTGCAAACAACAACACAGAGTGCAACGAGATCGTATTCGCATTCTCAAGCGACCCTGTTTACAACAAGAAGTCAACCAACATGCGTAACGGTCCGTTCATGGGCTATGTGTTCTCGACTTACTTCAACACCAAGGAAGAGCATGCAGGATGGAACTGCTGCTGCCTTACTCCTTCATTCGACAACAGCAGCAACTTCTATGAGCAGTGCGTATCGATCGACGCTGAGACCGGAGTTGCAACAATCGTGAAGGATATGTATGACAAGGAGCTTGCAACCTGCTTCCTTGATGCGGAATATGGTGACAAGCTCGGAGCTGTAATGGAGCGTTTCGACCCTCGTGACATCCGCCTTGTTGCTCCTTACAATGACCTGGCAGGAAACTGGGGCGGTCACTTCATGAACGGTCTTATCAAGGCTGACTTCGGAAAGGGCGAAGTACAGCTTGCCGATGCAGACCGCAACGGACAGCCTCTTGTATATGTCGATCAGGTTGGTAACTTCCAGGGCAAGGGCGAACATCCTCTTCTGCCTGTCGAGAACCCACGTTGGGGTGAGACAAACTCAGGTATCAGAATGGCCAAGTATCCATACTACCACATTGATTCACCTTACAACTTCTGCGACCCTGACGTTGTAGAGTTCCGTCTTGCCGAGGTTTATTACACTTACGCAGAGTGTCTCCTCCGCGAAGGAAACTCAGCAGAGGCCAAGAACTGGGTGAATCAGGTACGTAAGAGATATTTCTCTGCAAGCGACTGGACAAAGGCTCAGGATGCAGCTCCAAGAGGATTCGACACTGCATTTGACATGGACAGAATGCTCAGCGAGTGGGGACTCGAGTTCCTCGACGAAGGACACCGCCGTCGTACAGACCTCCGTCGTTTCGACAAGTTCACTCAGGGAACATGGTGGTTCTTCGGTCGTGCAACTGAGACCGGATATGACCTCCCTGCAAAGAGAGACCGCAAGTATGAGTGGTTCCCTGTTCCTGACAGAGCTCTTGCAGCAAATCCAGGTCTGCAACAGAACCCAAGCTACTTGTCAGCAGCAGCTCAATAATTTATCAGAGAATGGTGGAGGAGGTAAAAATCCTCCACCATTTTTAAATAAAGCAATCGGGACTCATGAAATCTTTCGGCAAAGAACTGATAATCATCCTGACATTCGCCATCCTGCACGTCGTGATGACAGTCATCGCACGCTGGCAGGGACTTTCAGACCATCTGATGCTCACGACTCTTACCATGCTGATGGCCGTGACACTATGTCAGATCAAGAGAAGCAATGTAGCGACTATGATAATAATTCTTGTCATAGTCAACTTCGGAGGTTTCTACCTCAGCAGATGTATCGGAAGATTTCTCCATACCTTCATCACAAACACATACATCAGAGGAGGAACAGCCACATTCACTACGACATTCCTGATGGGACTGGCAGTATGCGGCATAGTATCACTGATAAACAAAAGAAAGTCAGCAGAGAGAAAACAGAAGCAATTGAGCACATACTGGCTTCTGCTGGTTTTCACAGTCATCATAGTAGCCCGACTTGCACTCATACTCATCAGCGGCGAGAGTCTCTATGAAGGAAACGCGACGCTGAACGTAATCATAGACTATACTTTCTGCTGCGTAGCACTGTTCTATCTCGCGACAAGCGCGATAAAGGAAGGCAGAAAGGCACAGGACGCTAAAGAAAAATACAACATAGCCCAATACAGCTATCTCCGCCTGCAGCAGCAGGTCAAGCCACATTTCATGTTCAATAATCTGAGCATACTCAACAGCCTTATATGTGACGGGCAGATACCTGAAGCATCGGACTTTGTGTATAAACTTGCATATCTCTACAGGTATCTGATAGAGAACGAAGAAGAAAAACTTGTTCCTCTCAGGGAGGAAATGGATTTCGTAAACAAATACACGGATCTTATGAAGGTAAGATTCGAGTCATCATTGAACGTAGAGACGGAAATTGAAGAAGAAACAGCCGGGAAATTCGTTGTACCGTGCTCGATCCAGCTGTTGGTGGAAAATGCGATAAAGCATAACGGCAGCACGGTGCAGACCCCTTTGAAAATACGTATTTACAATACATCGACACATATAATAGTCAATAACAACAGACTTAAGAAGAACACCTGCGAATCATCGACTCATCTCGGACTGAAATACATCAGACAAATCTATGGCGACCTGACTTCCAAGGAAGTGAAGATAGAGTCAACAGATGAAGAATTCACAGTGAAACTGCCAATAATTAACTGACAAGATATGAATATACTGATCGTTGAAGATGAGAGAGTTACCCAAATGTCTCTGATAAGGATGCTGAACTCCTGCTTCCCCGATATTGAAATAGTAGGTACCGCACGTACGGTAAAGGAAACCTTGGAATTCCTGCGTTCAAACGAGACTACGCCTCCGGATCTGATTATGATGGACGTAGAGCTGCAGGACGGAAACTGCTTCGACATATTCAGGCAGATCAACATCACCTGCAATGTGGTTCTGACCACAGCCTACCACAAATATGCCATCGAAGCGTTCAAGGTAGGCTGCATAGACTATCTCCTGAAGCCTATCGAGCCTCAGGCATTGTGCCGCTCTGTGGAGAGATGCAGGAAGAATATGAATACCGTCAATTCGATGAAGCTCCTTTCGACATTCAACCAGTTCATGACCAACAAGCCTATGAACACGGCAGAAAAGATAAAGAAGAGGTTCATCATCAAGCTCGGAGACAATTTCGTGCTCGTCCAGACAGCTGACATAGCTTACTTCTATACTGAGGACAACGCCACGTACATAGTGACCAAGCAGGGAATGAGCTATATAATAAACTTCTCGTTAGACGTCATCATAACACAGATAGACAATATGGAATTCTTCAGGATCTCGAGATACTGCATAATCGCACTTTCCGAGATCAAGGGAGTGATGAAGATCAAGGGAGGACGACTGAAGGTCGTGACGGATTTCGAACCGAAATGCGAAATGACCGTATCACGCGCAAGAGTGGATGATTTTCTCGACTGGCTTGCCTGAAACCAATAAATAAACTAACTAACATAATATCATGAAAAATCTCATAACCGCCATTTCAATGGCATTGCTGGCAGTCGCATGCACCTGCCCGGCACAAGACAATTACGCGGATGTACCTTCACCTGAAGATGTAGTGATGTATCAGGTAAATCCGAGAAACTTCGCTCCGGAGAATTCGTTCAACGCCGTAGCTGATCGTCTTGACGAAATCAAGGACTTGGGAATCAACGTATTATGGTTCATGCCTATCTATGAAATAGGATCTCTCAAGAGTGTGAATTCTCCATACTCGATCAAGGACTACAGATCAGTTAACCCTGAATTCGGTAAACTTGAAGATTTCAAGAGACTCGTATCAGAAAGCCATAAGAGAAACATGATAGTGATCATCGACTGGGTGGCGAACCATACTTCATGGGATTGCCAGTGGATCTATGACAATCCTGAATGGTACACCCACGATGAGAAAGGCGAAATCATCAGTCCTGAAGGAACAGGCTGGAATGACGTTGCAGACCTCGATTTCAGCAACCCTCATATGTGTCAGAGGATGATTGATGACATGAAGTTCTGGGTTGAAGAGGTCGGAGTTGACGGTTTCCGTTGCGACGCCGCTGACTTCATCCCTTACGAGTTCTGGGTTGACTGCCTCCAGCAGCTCAGAGCAATCGAAGGAAGAGAACTGCTCATGCTTGCAGAAGGACAGAGAAAGGATCACTTCGAAGCAGGGTTCGACATGAACTATGCATGGGAATGGCTCTCTGACCTCAGAAGAGTATATAACGGCAACACATTCGGCAGACAGGCTGCAGGCCAGGGTAGAAGAGGTGGCGGAATGGTTCCCGTAAGCACATTGTTCGCTACCGATTCAAGCGAATATGCAGGTATCCCTGAAGGAAAAATCAAGCTCCGCTTCACAACCAACCACGACGAGAACGTGAAGATGTCTCCTGTAAGGGAATTCTTCAGCGCAGAAGGCTCTATGGCTGCTTTCGTAGCCACAACCTTCATCCACGGAGGTATCCTTGTCTATGGTTCACAGGAAGTAGGCTATCCGGGCAAGATCAACTTCTTCAACTATGTTGACATAGACTGGAACGCAAATCCTCAGATGCGCGAGGAATATCGCGCCCTCATGGCCGCATACAACGCTGAACCTGCCCTCAGAAAGGGTACCCTCGTTCCTTATCCTGACAACAACATCCTCATGTTCGAAAGGGTCTATGAAGGTGAGAAGATACTTGTCGTGATCAACCTCAGAGACAACCAGCATTCGATCACTCTTCCTGCTGAATGGCAGGGACGCACCTGCACGGATGTGGTTTCAGGCAAGCAGGTGACATTGGCTGCCGGGACCGACCTTCTCAGGCCGTTTGAATACTATGTAGTGAAATAATCCTATTCAATACCGATACTATGAAAAAGTTTATAAGCCTCATTGCGCTTGCACTCTGCCTCATTGCAGCAGATGCAGCGGAAATCGAAAGGATGGATCCACCGTTCTGGTATGCCGGAATGAAGAATCCTGAACTGCAGATCATGTTCTATGGAGACAAGATTGCAGAGACATCATTCTCCATGGACAATTATGAAGGAGTGACGATCAAGGAGGTATGCAAGGTCGAGAACCCCAACTATCTCTTCGTTTATCTCAATGTCAGCGCAAAGGCAGAACCGGGCATGCTGAACTTCAGATTCAAGGAAGGCAAGAAGGTCACATCGCAGAGCTTCGAACTCCGTCCGAGAAACGAAAAGCCGGGTGCCATGGGCTTCACTCCGAAGGATGTGCTTTACCTCATCATGCCGGACAGGTTTGCCAACGGCAATCCTGACAACGACAATCTTGACGGCTATGTAGCCGACCGTAAGGGAGGCGGACGCCATGGCGGTGACCTTCAGGGAATCATGGAGCATCTCGATTATATCGACGACCTCGGCGTCACAGCCGTATGGCTCAACCCTATCCAGTTCAACAAGGGCAACAATTCACACGGATATTCTATCTCAGACTATTATCTCGTGGAGCCACGCCTCGGTACGAACGAGGAATACTGCGAAATGATCGACGCGGCTCATGAGAAAGGAATCAAGGTCGTGATGGACATGATCTTCAACCACAGCGGAAGCTCGCACTGGTGGATCACCGACGTTCCTACTTCGGACTGGTTCAACCAGAACGACCAGGCCGTTAATACAGGCCGGAGGATGCTTGAGATGGAGGCAAACCGCGGCAAGCAGCAACAGCAGAGACAGCAGTTCAGCGGTTACCGCAGACAGCAGGTGCAGATGCCTGCAAGCATCGCTGAATTCGAGGCTCTTCCTCAGGAGCAGAAAGACGCCCTGATAAGGATGAACACACATGATGACGAGGCGTTGGTGACCACCACACACTACAAGTGGACCCTCCTCGATCCTCATGCTCCACAGACAGAGAAAGACATCCTCGTGGAAGGATGGTTCTCCGGCGGAATGCCTGACCTCAATCAGAAGAATCGTCATCTTGCCACTTATCTGATCCAGAACAGCATCTGGTGGATCGAGTATTCACGCATCGACGGTATCAGAATGGATACATATCCTTATGCCGACTATGACATGATGGCAAGATGGTGCAAGGAGATTACCGACGAGTATCCTGATTTCAACATCGTAGGTGAAGGATGGTATCCTCGCAACTCAGCTGCAGGCTGGTGGCAGGGCGGCTCGAATGTAAATGACAGGGATTCAAAGCTCAAGACAGTCATGGACTTCGACCTCACATTCACCACACAGAACGAAATCCTCAAGGAAAGCAACACAAGCGAAGGCTCTGAGGCAGGACTCTTCAAGATGTATGAGTGCGTGACACAGGACTTCCTGATTCCTGATCCGAACTATGTTCTCACCTTCCTTGACAACCACGACATCGCAAGATTCATGAAGCCGGGCGATCCTGTATGGAAACTGAAGCAGGGACTTGCGTTCCTTCTTACCACAAGAGGAATCCCTCAGATATATTACGGAACCGAAATCATGATGGGTCGTACAGGAAAAGACCAGCTGCGTGCGGACTTCCCCGGCGGATGGGCTGAGGACGAAAGATCGGCTTTCACTGCAGAAGGCAGGACTCCTGATGAGAACGAAAGCTGGAATTATGCAAGCAAGCTCCTCAACTGGAGAAGGACATCCAAGGCCGTGACAGAAGGCAAGCTCATCCACTACACTCCTGACAACAGGACCAAGTGCTATGTGTATGGACGTACTGACGGCAATGAGACAGTTCTTGTGATCCTCAACGGAAGCGACACGATGAGACTTGTTGACATGCACAGATTCTCTGAAGTCATAAAGGACAACACAAAGGGAACGGATGTCGTGACCGGAGAAGTTGTCGATCTGACCTCACTCGTGAAGATCGAGCCAAGAGGTGTATATGTACTTGAACTAAGCAAATGACATAAATTATGAAAAACATCAGATTTACATTGGTAGCGGCTCTCCTTCTGTTCCTTGCGGGACAGAAGGCCGAGGCCGTGGAAATCCAGCATCTCGATCCCCCATGCTGGTGGGTCGGAATGAAGAATACCGAACTCCAGATCTTGGTGCATGGCCAGGGTATCTCGAATTCATCGGTTGACATCAAGTATCCTGGAGTAACCGTAAAGGAAATCGTCAGGACTGAGAATCCTAATTATCTTTTCATCTATCTTGACATCGCTCCAAAGACAAAGCCGGGAAAGATGGACATCGTATTCAAGGACGGAAAGGACAAGACCGTTCATGAATTCGAACTTCTTCCGAGGAGCACCAAGGAAGGAGCAAAGGGCTTCACTTCAGCCGATGTGCTCTATCTGATCACCCCTGACAGATTCGCGAACGGAAATCCTGAGAACGACGCCATAGGCGGTGCAAGAGTGAACCGCGAAAGATCAGGCGCAAGACATGGAGGAGACATCAAGGGTGTCACCGACAATCTTGCATATATCAAGGATCTCGGCGTGACAGCAATCTGGCTCAACCCTGTACAGGAAAACAATGCCAACACCTATCACGGCTATGCGATCACGGACTTCTACAATGTTGACCCCCGCTTCGGTACGATGGAGGAATACATCGAGATGATCGACAAGGCGCATGAGAACGGAATGAAGGTAGTCATGGACATGATCTTCAACCATTGCGGAAGTTCTCACTGGTGGATGGAGGACCTCCCTACAGGTGACTGGCTCAATTTCGACAATACATTCGTGCCTACAAGCCATCAGAAATGGACTCAGGTCGATCCTCATGCGGCACCGTCAGAGAGAAAGCTCTTCACCGACGGATGGTTCAACAGAGGAATGCCTGACCTCAACCAGAGAAATCCTCTCGTAAGGGATTATCTGATCCAGACTTCGACATGGTGGATCGAATATGCAAGAATCGACGGTATCCGCCAGGATACACATCCTTACATGGACGCCGAATTCGCATCGCTCTGGTGTAAGGCTACAATGGAGGAATATCCTGAATTCAACATCACAGGTGAGACATGGTATCCTGTCGGAAGCGGTTTCCCTGCATGGTGGCAGAAGAATTCTTCTTTCAGCCCTATCAACAGCAACCTCACATCCGTGATGGACTTCAACCTCGCCTTCATCGTTCCTACAGCATTTGTTGACACTAACATTCCGGATGACGGAAAGGCTCAGGGTCTGTTCAACATCTACGTGTCGATGGCCAACGACTTCCTCTATCCTGATCCTAACAGCGTGCTCATCTTCCTCGACAACCACGATCTCGGAAGATTCTCGACTGTCGAGGACACGAACCTCAACAAATACAAGCAGGGTGTGGCATTCATCCTCACCACCCGCGGTATCCCTCAGATATACTACGGAACCGAGCTCCTTTTCACAGGCTCGAAGCAGCAGGGTGACGGTGTGATCCGCAAAGACATGCCGGGCGGCTGGGAAGGCGACGAAAGGTCTGTGTTCACAGCTGAAGGAAGGACAGACGAGGAAAACGAGGCATGGAACTATATGAGCCGCATCCTCAACTGGAGAAAGAACTCGAAGGCAGTGACCACCGGTTCGATGATCCAGTATGCACCGCTTCGCGAGCATGGAGACTGCTATGTATATGCAAGGATTGCAGGTGACGAGACAGTCCTGGTCGTTCTCAACGGATCCGACAAGGACGCTACAATCAAAATGTCGAGATACAGCGACGTGATGAAGGACTTCACAAAGGGTACGGATGTGGTGACCGGAGCTGAAATCGACCTTACAGGCACACTCGACGTCCCTGCAAGAGGAACATATATCTTCGACCTCAAGAAATAAGACCTGACGACATGAAGAAGATCGCTATAACATTGTTCATTGCAGTCATGGCAATGGCCGGCTGCGCAGAACAGCCTCAGACCCCTACGGTCTCAAACGTACCTGCACCTGAATATGCACGATTCTCCGAAGGTCTCATCGACGACATCACTCCGGAAGGATGGCTCAAGGAGATTCTTGTACGCCAGCAGGAAGGACTTACAGGACATCCCGAAGCAATGGCTTATCCGTACAACTCATGCCTCTGGGCAGGTGAACTCGAGAGAGACTCGGAATCACGAGGAGCAGACTGGTGGAGATTCGAGCAGACTGCATACTATCTCGACGGTCTGACACGATTAGGCTATCTCCTCGATGACGAGAAGTTCCTTCAGATCTGGCAGGAAAACATCGACTATGTCCTCGCAAACCCTCTTCCACCTAAGAAAGGTATCGACATCGAGACACAGAAGAAGATGGAGCAGAAGCGCAGGAATCCTCGCAGGGACTTCAACGCACAGGTTTCTGCCGATCCGCGCATCCGTCAGAGGATGGCCGCTCAGCAGGCACGTCGCGAGAAGCAGATGAGAATCAACGCTACAGACCGTCCTGAAGGCCGTCTCGGACCGGAGACGAGCTCGATGGCTTGGCCGTTTGCAGTTTTCTTCAGGGCTGTACAGGCATATTATGAAGTGACGGGCGATCCGCGCATCCCTAAGGCTCTTGAGAAGAATTATCTGTCTTACTCAGTGGAGGAACTCGGCATGGACCGTTTCGTGGTGAATGTTGAGGGTATCCTCTGGACATATTCTATCACGAAGAACCCAGCCCTTCTCGACCTTGCGGTCAAGGCATGGGACGAAGATGCCTCCAACCTCACACAGGAAACATGTCTCGACGACTCGGAATTCCACATGCATGGCGTGACAATGAACGAGCTCATGAAGCTTCCGATGATACTCTATGCACATACAGGAAAGCCTGAGTATCTTCAGGCTGCCCTCAAGGCAGACTACAAGATGGAGACTCCGAACATGCTCATCGACGGAATCAACTCCAGCACAGAGGCTCTTGCCGGCAACGACCCTCTCGCAAGCCATGAGACATGCGACATCTCGGATTATACATGGACAATGGGATATTATCTCATGACCACAGGAGACGCACAGTGGGCTGACAGGATCGAGAAAGGCATCTTCAACGGCGGTCTCGGTGCCATCACCAAGGACTTCCGCTCGATGCAGTATTTCTCATGTCCTAACCAGTTCATCGCTACCGGAAATTCGAATCACAACGGTTTCAAATATGGTCTGACATGGATGGCATACCGCCCTATCCATGAGACTGAGTGCTGTATCGGCAACCTCCACAGATATATGCCTAACTATGTGGCAAGAATGTGGCTCAAGGACAAGAAAGGACATCCTGTAGCCGCTCTCTACGGTCCTTCATCAGTGGTCTATGACCTTGGAGAAGGCGTGACGGTGAAGATCGAGGAAATCACAGAATATCCTTTCGAGGAGCAGGTGAAATTCAAGTTCACCTTCTACAAGGACGGCAAGAAGTCTAAGGATGCCCACCATATGGATTTCACCTACAGGATTCCGGGATGGTGCAAGGCAGCCGAGCCAGGATTCCGAACAGAATGCAGGGCTTGGAAGAGCGGTGACACATTCACAGTAAAACTCCCGATGGACATCGAGATCGTCGAGAATCCTGTCGATGGAAAATGCGTACAGAGAGGACCGCTCGTTTATTCTTATGCAATTCCTACGAATTGGGTGGAAGATACCAGGATATATGACAATCTCGCAGGAAAGGTATCGGCAAATCCTGAATTCAAGAGCTGGGAGCTTACCCCTGCAGGAAAGTGGAATTACGCACTTGTGGAAGGTATGCTTGAGGATCTCGAAGTGAAAAAGACAGGAAGCAAGGGCTTCCCGTTCGACCTCAATTCCGTTCCGCTGAAGATCAAGGTTCCGGTGAAGGGCGTCAAGGACTGGACTCTCAAGGAGGACAGATTCACACCTGCACTTCCTGAGACGGTGACAGCCGAAAGCGACGAGGTTACATATATAGAGCTCGTCCCTTACGGAAGTACCACACTCAGACTCACAACTTTCCCTACGATTGAACAATAACATCAGATGAAACTCACGTTCAGATATTTATATATGGCGCTCACCTTGATCTTCATGGTGAGCTCCATTTCTCCCTCATACGGAAAGAGGGTGAAGGAAGAGCCGAAGGCGAAATACGTGTTCTACATGATCGGTGACGGCATGGGCATAAATGAAGTGACCGGAACCGAACTGTACAACAAGGCTACAGGCAAAGGTCCTGCACAGATCAATTTCATGCACTTCCCTATCCGTACATTCGTCAATACATTTTCGGCATCATCTCTCGTGACTGATTCCGCGGCAGGAGGCACTGCCCTGTCAACAGGAACCAGGACATATAACGGAGCCATCGGACTAAGTGTTGACCGTGACACACTTGCAAACCTGGCGGAATGGGCCAAGGCTTCAGGAGCCGGAGTCGGCATTGCCACGAGCGTAGGCATCAACCACGCCACTCCTGCCTCATTCTATGCACATGTGGCAGACCGAAACAGCTACGACGCGATTTCACGGCAGCTCATCGCTTCCGATGTCGATTTCGCGGCAGGAGCCGGATTTCTCACAGAGAGACGTACGGGACTTGATGCTACATTCTATGAGCAGGAGGCAAGAGGAGAGGGTGTGAAGGTATTCTACGGCACAGAGGACTTCGGCAATGTATCTGCGGAATATGAAAGAGTCATCTGCCTCGGAGGAAAGAACATGGGCGAACTCCCGTTTGCCGTTGACCGCAAGGAAGGTGACACCGCCCTCAGTGACTTCGTAAGTACCGGAATAGAATATCTTTACGGACGATTCGCCGAGGATGGCTTCCTCTTCATGATCGAAGGCGGCAAGATAGACTATGCGGGACACAACGATGACGCCGTAGCCTGCTTCCAGGAAGTGAACGACTTCGCGGCTGCAATGGATGTTGTTCTGGCCTTCTGCGAACAGCACCCTGATGAGACTCTCATTGTCGTGACTGCCGACCATGAGACAGGCGGACTTATGCTTGGAGCCGGCCTATATGAAATGAAGCCAGAGCTGCTTGCGGCTCAGACAATGTCCGAAAACGAGCTTACTTCAAAGTTCCGTCAGGCATTCATGCCGCCTGCACCACAGCAGCGTCGTGGACAGGCCGGCGGACAGAGGATGTTCCCGCCTCAGCAGCAGACTCAATATACCCCTCCTACATGGGAACAGGTCAAGGAGTTCTTCAGAACCAACTTAGGACTATGGGAGAGCGTTCCGGTTGACAAGAGGACCGAAGAAAGATTCCACGACATATTTCAGTCAACATTCGGACCCAAGGAAGGTGAAAACGACGTAAGAAGTCTCTATTCAGTCAATACCAGGCTGGTTTCGGAGGCTGTGATGTATCTTAACAGCGCTGCAGGCTACCAGTGGTCACACGGCTCTCACAGCGGCTCTCCTGTAGGACTTTATGCCAAAGGAGTCAGCTCCTCAGAGTTCAACACATGCACGGAAAACACGGACATTCCTCTGACCGTGGCCCGCATAGCAGGATATGAAACCAAATAAAGCACTAAACATAACATTATGAAATTCAACAGAATAATTGCCTTACTCTTCGCAGGCATCATAGCTTGCGCCGGCATCGCACATGCTGAAAACGATCCTGTCGCCGACCAGAAGGCACAGGTAACAGCCGGCAATGCCAGATTCACCGTATTGACCGACAGGCTCATCCGAATGGAGTGGGCCGAGAACGGCAAGTTCGAGGACAACGCCACTCTCGCGATAATCAACAGAAACCTGCCTGTTCCTGCATTCACAACAAGCAAGGTCGGTGAAGGAGTGCAGATAAAGACAGGTGCGGTGACATTGAACTATACCGGAAAAGGAAAATTCGACAAGGATAATCTCTCCGTATCTTTCAAGCTCAACGGAAAGACAGTGACATGGCATCCGGGAAAAGAGGATACAGGCAACCTCATGGGTACTGCACGTACACTCGACGGATGCATGGGTCCGGACAAGATCAACAACAACGACCCTATGGAACTCGGAGTCATATCACGTGACGGATGGGCAATCGTTGACGAAAGTCAGCGCCACATCTTCGTGAAAGACGATTCAGACTGGGGAGAATGGGTGGAAGCCCGTCCGGAAGGCGACGTGCAGGACCTCTATATCTTCGCATACGGACATGACTATACAGCCGCTCTCGCAGACTTCACCAAGGTTGCAGGCAAGATTCCTCTTCCTCCGAAATATGTGTTCGGATACTGGTGGAGCCGCTACAAGGCATACTCTGCAGACGAGCTCATAGCACTCGGAAAGGAGTTCCGCAACAGAAACATCCCTATGGACGTCATGATCATCGACATGGACTGGCATGAGACATGGCAGAGAAGCGCACGCACCCAGCGCAGAGACGAATTCGGTCAGAGCATAGGATGGACAGGATATTCATGGAACAGAGACCTCTTCCCTGACACAAAGGGATTCCTCAACGAACTCCATGAAATGGGTTTCAAGACTTCGCTCAACCTCCACCCTGCTTCAGGAATCGGAGTAAGAGAGGACTGCTATGAGGACTTCGTGGCTGACTACATCTCAAGGACTGACGATTATGACGGTCCTGAAGGATATGTTTACAAAGGCGGTGAGAAGATCACCGAAACGATGACCGGAGTGAAGGGCTATCGTGCCAACGTACCTTTCAGAATGTCACAGCAGGAGTGGGCTGATGCATATTTCAATTCAGTGATCCACCCTCTCGAAGCTGAAGGAATCGATTTCTGGTGGCTCGACTGGCAGCAGTGGAAGCTCAGCAAGTACATTGACAACCTCAGCAACACATTCTGGCTCAACTATACCTTCTTCAACGACAAGGTGAGACGCAACCGCGACAGGGCGCCGGAAGACAGCGAGCGTCCTATGACCTATCACCGTTGGGGAGGTCTCGGAAGCCACCGCTATCAGCTCGGCTTCTCAGGTGACACACACATCCGCTGGGAGGTTCTCGGCTACCTTCCATACTTCACTGCTACCGCTTCCAACGTAGGCTACGGCTATTGGGGCCATGACCTCGGTGGCCACATGCAGAGAGGCCAGATCCCTACAGATCCTGAGCTCTACACAAGATGGCTGCAGTACGGCGTGTTCTCCCCTCTCTTCAAGACTCACTGCACAAGCTCTGAGATCATAGAGAGAAGGATATGGACATTCGACAACCATTACGAATACATGAAGGATGCATTCGAGCTCCGCTATGCACTCACTCCATATATCTATGACGCTGCAAGACAGACATATGACACAGGAGTATCTCTCTGCCGTCCGATGTACTATGCTCATCCTGAGACAAACGAGGCATATGAGTACAAGGAGCAGTATATGTTCGGTGACAACATCCTCGTCGCTACAGTCTGCGAGCCTGTCGATACATTGACCGGAGTCGCAAAGAGAGCAGTATGGTTCCCTGCAGGCAATGACTGGTATGACATGGCACACAAGACCATGATCAAGGGCGGAAGCAAAAAGACCCTTGAATACACTATCGGCGAAAACTGCTGGTTCGTGAAGGCCGGAGCCATCCTTCCGCTCGCGCATGAAGGCATCCAGAACCTCCAGGACAAGACCAATGCACTCCGCATTTACGTAGCACCGGGCAAGGGCAAGACCACTTACAGACATTATGAGGATGACGGCGTCAGCCAGGCTTACCAGACAGATTTTGCCACTACAGAAATCACCAAGAATGCCACTTCATCGGCTTGTACAGTGACAATCGGCGCACGCCAGGGCTCATACAAGGGCATCGACCCTCAGAGAGATCTCACCATCGTGCTCGGCGGCCTCGAGAAGAAGCCTGCATCAGCCAAGATGGGTTCCGAGAACCTCGAAGTGACATATGATGACAAGACAAAGGAGGCAAGCGTGAAACTTCCTGTTCTTAAGGCCGACTCCCCTGTTTCAGTTGTAATCAGATACTAATAAGTTCCAATGAAAAAGATATTATACTCAGCGATATTGCTGGTAGCAGCTGCATGCGCAGGGCCGAAATTCGACCCTGCAGCAGTTGCTGACGCAAATGATACTCAGGTGGCTCATGTAGAGCCTCTGTCATGGTGGACAGGGATGAAAACCCCGCTCCAGCTCCTCATCAACGGCGAAAATGTCTCGGCATATGACGTTACGATCGAAGGAGGCAAGGGTGTCAGCGTGACAAAGGTCCACAAGGCTGACAGCCCGAACTATGTGTTCGTTGACGTTGAAGTCAGCGCAAATGCAGCTCCCGGTACATATTACATAGTATTCTCCAAGGATGGCGAATCATTCAAATATCCGTATGAGATCGGTGAGCGCGTGAAAGGTTCTGCAGACAGACAGAGCTTCACTACAGCAGACATGATATACCTCATCATGCCTGACCGTTTCGCCAACGGCGATCCTGACAACGACTCTACTGACGATACAGCAGAAAAGGCTGACAGAAGCAGACTCGGCAGCCGTCACGGAGGCGACATCCAGGGTGTGATCGATCATCTCGACTATATCGCCGAACTCGGAGCTACAGCAATCTGGGCGACACCGTTCCTTCTTGACAACGCAAGAAGAGGATCATACCACGGCTATGCCGCATCTGACTATTACAAGATCGACCCTCGCTTCGGTACCAATGAACTCTACAAGGAATATGTGGAGAAGGCTCATGAAAAGGGCATCAAGATCATCATGGACATCGTCACCAACCATTGCGGAAGCGAGCACTGGTGGATGAAGGACCTTCCGTTCGAGGACTGGGTGCACCAGTTCCCTACCTACACAGGAACAAACGGCAAGTTCTCCACCCACATGGACCCTAACGCATCACAGAGAGACCTCAATTTCCACGAAAGCGGATGGTTCTCACGTGCAATGCCTGACATGAACCTCAACAATCCATACATGCTGAAATATTTCCAGCAGTGGGGAATCTGGTGGATAGAATATTCAGGTCTTGACGGTTTCCGCGTCGATACCTATCCGTACAACGAGAAGCAGCCTATGGCCGACTGGTGCGCAGCGATCACCAACGAATATCCGAATTTCAACATCGTTGGAGAATGCTGGACAGGAAATATCCCTCAGCTGGCATACTGGCAGGGTGGAAACGCCAACAATGACGGCTTTGACTCACACCTCCCTTCAATTATGGACTTCCCTCTCCATGATGCCATCAGATCAGGTCTGTCCGCCGGACAGCAGGGAAGGAACCAGGGCGGCCGTGGCGGCAGCATATCGAGAGTCTATGATATTCTTGCAAGCGACTTCGTCTATCATGACCTTTCCAAGATGCTCATCTTCCCGGGCAACCATGACACAGACCGCATCGGTGATGTCGTAGGCAAGTCGCCGGCAAAGCAGAAGATTGCAATGGCGATGATGGCCACAATGCGCGGTATCCCGCAGATATTCGCCGGAGACGAGATGATGTTCGTTTCGAAGGATCCGAGATCGGGACATCCAGGACTCAGAGTGGATTTCCCAGGCGGATGGCCGGGAGACGAGCTCGACTGGTTCACTGAAGAAGGCAGAAAGGCCATGACAGTGAACACAGCAGGTGACAAGGTGGAGAAAGGACAGGCCGCAGACCTTTTCGACTATGTGAGCCATCTTTTCCAGTGGAGAAAGACCAAGGAAGTCATCCACAACGGAAAGACCCTTCACTTCATGTCAAGGGGCAACAACTACGGCTATTTCCGCTACAACGACACTGATGCCGTATTTGTATTCGTCAACGCGTCTGCCGAGCCTGTAAATGTACCGTGGTCTAATTACGCAGAGATCGCCGAAGGGCTGAAGGACGGCAAGGATGTGGTCACAGGCGAACCTGCAGTGATCACTGACGAGACTGTTGTCGCTCCGGAAACGGCACTCATAGTTGAATTCAAGAGATAGGACATGTTCAGAAATATACTTACATCAATAGCAGCGATGCTCTGCCTCTGTCTTTCATCAGGGGCAGAGACCGTCCTGTATCCTGCAGTGCCGGGAATGAGGACAAGCGAGGTCTATTCGGTGACTGTCAATGACGAAGAAGCATGGGTAGAGGCTGTAGGTCCGGGCGGAATGGAAGATCTGCATGCCCTGAATTTCTCGGCTGAAGGCAGACAGACCTTTGTCATAACCGTGAACGAGGAGATAGAAAGCTACTCTATCCAGCCGAAGAGCTACGGTATCAAGGGCGAGGCAGAAGGAAAGACTCTCACAGTCAGCATCGACAAGCCGATGAAGCTCTATATCAGGATCAACAAGCTTCCGTATCTTGCCATTTTCGCAAATCCTCTCGAGGAGGATGTTCCGTCAAAGAAAGGCAAGAATGTGGATTATTACGGTCCCGGCAATCATGACGTCGGAGAGATAAAGGTCCGTGACGGACAGACAATCTACATCGCCGGAGGCGCTAACGTGAACGGACGCCTGACAGGTACCGCAAAGAATGTGACCATCTGCGGACGCGGTTCTTTCACCGGCAATGCAAGGCTGAATGACTGCGAAAACCTCAGAGTTGACGGAATATTCATGAGAAACACCCGCGGCTGGGCCAACACCATCACCAACAGTGTCAATACCACGTACAACAATGTGAAGATATTCAGCCACACAGGTGTATGGGGACTGGACGGAATCAACCCCGTGTCATGCAAAGGATTTGACATCAACGACTGCTTCATCCGCACACGTGACGACTGCATCGCGATCAAGTCAAACGGCGATCCCGAGAAGTTCGACCTCAGTTCAAGGGACATAACCATCCGCAACAGCACCATGGTGGGCTGGGATCATGCCGACGGAGTGACTCTCGGATTCGAGCTCAACGGCGGAGTCGTGGAGAATATCAGAGTCAGCAACTGTGACATTCTTTCTGCAAGAGGTTCCGGAAGGACCGGAGGACATGCCGCCTTCAGCATCGTATGCGACGGAGCATCGGAGGTAAAGAACATATACTTTGAAGATATACGCGTGGAAGCCGCGATAGAATACAAGAATCTTGAAATCATCCTTACCGAGGCAGAGCGCTATGGAAACGGCAGGATGGGCTCCATTTCCGGGGTATATCTCAAGAACATCTCATGGGAAAATGCCTTCAAGCCTTTCACTATCGTAGGACATCCTACAAAATATGTAGAGAATGTGGTGTTCACCAACTGCTATGTCGGAGGAAAGCTCCTCACAGGCGTCGAGGATGCGGATTTCCAGATGGAATTCACAAGAGATATAGTATTCGTACCCGGTGGTAAGGTGGAATATGAAAGATATCCTGAACAGGACGGAGAAATACAGACAAGAGTATCCGGACAGAGAAGGATTCAGAGATAAACATAATGCATTTTGTTTGGTTAGTAGAATGCATTAAAAATGTCGGCCTGGTTGTGAAATCAGACCGACATTACTTTTTAGGGTATATGTAAAGATTATTTCCTGAAAAGGAAATACCCGTAAGGTTCCATATCCATAGAGGCTGTAGGAACGACGGTCTTGCCTGTCATCAGGTCGGTGACCTCGGCACCTACAAAGTCGAGAGGAACCTTGACAGTCGCAGCTTCGTTCTTGGTATTGACGATGACGGTAAGCATCTCGCCTACGGAATTCTTGTAGGTCATCTTGAGGACATCTCCCGTATTGGCGAATACAGGATCGGAAACACGGATTTCCCTTGTTCCGTTGAATGCTTCCATCACCTTTATATACTCGTCGGTATAAGCCTTGTTGGAATCCCATTTCATCACATTGTTGGAGAAGAAGGACAATGAGCGGCTGTAACCGATTTCCTGAGAGCTGTAGATGAGCGGACAGCCTTCGAGCATTGTGGTGAGGACAAAGGCAGCCATCGATCCCCTTTCACCGCCATAACGGCTGATAGGAGAATCTTCCGACGCAGTATCATGGTTGATGATGTATCTCATCCTCATCTTTCCGTCAGGAACAGACTTCATATCGTTCTTGAAAGAGTCAAAAATCGTGGACGCACCGGAATTTCCGCCGAACACCTTCTCGAGAGCGGAAGGGAAACTCCATGCATACATGACATCGAAGCCTACTTCATAGATCCAGTCCTTGTCACCCTCTGCAAGAAGTACTATATCCTCATCGAGAGTGCGGAGATATGCAAGCGCATCAGTCCAGAAATCCTGTGGGACGCCTTCGGCATAGTCGCAACGGAATCCGTCAACACCGGCCTCAGTAACCCAGAATGCCATCGCATCCTTCATTGCCTCACGCATATCGTTGTTGGCATAATTGAGATCGGCGACATCGGTCCAGTTGAAGCCCGGAGGAGAGATCACATTGCCTGCACCATCGGTAGAATGCCATCCCTCGTTCTCAAGCCAAGGATTATCCCATGATGTATGGTTGGCAATCCAGTCGAGAATGACTTTCATACCAAGTCCGTGTGCCTTGCTGACAAGATTCTTGAGATCGTCAAGGGTACCATACTGAGGATGAACTTTCTTGAAGTCCTTGATACAATACGGAGAGCCTATTGCCTTCTTCTGTCCCTGCTCGCAGATAGGCATGAGCCAAATCACATCGACACCGAGATCCTTTATGTCCTGAAGACGGTCGGAAATGGCATTGAGCTGCTTTGAGATGGCGAATACACGCGGGTTGGCCTCATAGAATACATAAGAAGCATCAGGCTTCTCGTTAGGGTTCTTCACCGGCTTCTTGTCATCCGGCTTCTCAGAACAACTGACTGCGCCCAACAGGAGCGCAGTCAGCATTAAAATATTCAACTTATTGAATTTCATCAAATTACTCGATTGGAGTTACACCCTCAGCAGTCACTGTAAGGAAGTGGTCCTGATCAGCTCGTACATTGTAGTCCTTAAGCTGTGTACCACCGTTGTTATTATTGAAGATAAGGTTGCATGAACCGCCGAAGAATTCTGCAGGAACTGTGAACACCTTATAGTCTGTTCCATCAACAGTCTCTGTTGTGCATGCTGCGCCCGGCCATTTTCCGAAAGGCTCGCCATCACCCCAAGAGTAAAGAGTGATTGCATCCCAACCTGTCTGATCGTCAATATAAACCTTCACTGCAGGAGCCTCACCGAGAGTTGCTGAAGTCTCGCCTGCCACGAGGAAGTTGTATTTTGCAATTTTAACCTGAGGAGCATCATACTGATCTCCGCTTCCATTGACAATCGGATTGTAAGCAAGATCATATTCCGTTGCAGTTGTCTCTATGACATTATATGTAACGCCACCAGCTGTAACTTCTGTCTCAAGGGCAGCACCCGGCCAAGCTCCGAAGAGTTCAGGAATACCGTTACCCCATGCATAGAGATTAGTCACTTCCCATCCTGTATTGTCCTGAACATAGAAGAAAACAGGGACTGGATCTGCAGGAGTCTCCGGCTCCTCTGGTGTTTCTGGCTCTTCAGGAGTCTCAGGCTCTTCAGGAGTCTCAGGTGCAGGAGCTTCGTCTGCGCTTCTGTCAGTAGGATCAACAGCTACGCAAACAAGATCAGCATTCACGAGGAAAGCATAATCGACGACATCAGCGCTGAAAGTGATTACAGGCTCCTGATCTCCAGGGATCTGAGTGCCGTCACCATTGTTGAAGATAAGGTGCTCTTCCTTGCCGTCAACATCTGCAAGAGTATATTCGAAATACTTGTATTCAACATCACCGATAGTCTCTGTTCCGGTGAATTCCATACCAGGCCAGCTACCTCCGAGATTATTCTCAGTACCGTACATATAGCAGAACATTCCTGCCCAACCTGTCTGGTCATCTACATAAACGCGGATAGTTCCCTCGTGCTCAGGCATCTTGATGACAGGCTTGATAGGGTTGTCAACAACCTCACAATCCTTCTCATTGAAGATTCTGTAGAAATGATCGACTACGTCAGCACTGAATGTCACAGGCATGTCAGCAGTCTGAACACCATTGTCATTGTTGTTGAAGATGAGGTTCTGGCTCTTTCCGTCAACATCCTCGACCTTGTATTCGAAGTAGATATATTCTACGCCGCTGATGGTCTCAGTACCTGTAGGCTGCATTCCTGGCCAGCTTCCTCCAAGGTTGTTCTCAGTACCCCACTGATAGAGAGCCACTGCCTCCCAACCTGCCTGGTTGTCAACATAAACTCGGATGGTACCAGGGTGCTCAGGAAGTGTCTCGACCTCATCCTTGACAGGCTCACCCCACTGAGATACCACGATGCTGGTCCTCTGTCCCTTCTCAGCATTTGAAGTGAAAGTAGCAAGTGCCTTTGTGGTTGTCAATGAAAGACCCAAGTTCTTAGAATAAAGCCAGAAACCGTCTGCAAGAGAGGTACCTTCTACGAATGCAGCAGGATCAAGAAATACACCGAAAAGGTTGATGTTCACTTCTGACTGAACGAGACGATATTTCTCGTCTGCTACATAAGACTCTGCCTCTGCGCCGTTGAAAGCACCGGCAATATAGATTTCGTCGCTGTCATAAGATCCCACAGGGAGCTTTGCCTCGATCAAAATCATGTTTTCATCCGTGTCGAATGCATATTTACCTACCGGCTCTGAATCACCGAGATCACAAGCCGCAAACAGGCCTGCGAAAGGTAAAAGCATCAAGAATTTCAAATACTTTTTCATGGTTTACGATATTAATTAAAATGGTTGTTCAAACAAAAAGTGCATTCCTTTGTAGTTAAAGGTATGCACTTTTTGCATCACTTTCCACTCAATTACATCGTTAGAGAAGTGACCGGTGGATTTGAATGGTTGAATGGTGAAAACAATGGGGTCTATCTGCTGAACTGTGCTCTCAATGTCTCGTTCTTCGCATCTGCATCAGAGCCCTTGATGCCGAAATAGAACTTGATCTTAGGTTCGGTACCTGAAGGACGTACTGTCACGACGTCACCTGCCTCATTGTAGAACTGAAGCACATTGGATGCAGGAAGCCCTGTCTCCTCAGGCTTGGTGTAGTCGATCACCTTGATTACAGGTGAGCCGGCCATCTCCTTAGGAGGGTTGTTGCGATAGTCAACCATCATCTGAGCGATTTCTTCAAGACCGGCCTTGCCCTTCTTGGTAACGGAAATAAGAGACTCCTTGTAATAGCCGAATTCAGCATAGATATCCTGAAGGAGCTGATAGAGGGTCTTGCCCTGATCTGCCGCCCAGGCTGCACACTCTGCGATGAATGCGCATGATATCGGAGCATCCTTGTCACGGACGAATTCACCGACGTTGAAGCCGTAGCTTTCCTCACCGCCGCATACGAATGTGGTCTTGCCTTCGTTCTTCTTGATGATGTCAGCTATCCACTTGAAACCTGTGAGCACGTTATAGACCTTCACTCCGTACTTCTCTGCGATGGCGCGCATCAGTTCAGTGGTTACGATTGTCTTGACGATGTACTGGTTGCCGTCAAGCTTTCCGAGCTCGGACCAGCGGCGGAGGATATAATATGTAAGGATAGAACCTGTCTGGTTGCCGTTGAGAAGAACCATCTTGCCCTCGTTGTCACGTACGGCGATTCCCACGCGGTCTGCGTCAGGGTCAGTAGCCATCACGAGGTCTGCTCCCTCCCTGTCTGCCACAGCAACGGCCATTGCAAGAGCTGAAGGCTCTTCAGGGTTAGGCGACATCACAGTAGGGAAATTACCGTCAACTACATCCTGCTCAGGAACATGATAGATGCTCTCGAAGCCCATGCGTGCGAGGAACTCCGGTACGATCTCCACTCCTGAGCCGTGGATAGGGGTATAGACGATCTTGAGGTCCTTGTGCCTTGCACATGACTCAGGAGAAAGCATGAGTGTCATCACAGAATCAAGGTAAGCCTCATCCATCTCATGGCTCATGACCTCGACAGGAGCCGCGTCAGCGCCCGGAACGAACTTGACCATAGACGGATCCGTGATCTTTGCCACCTCTGCCACGATGTCCTTATCGACAGGTGAGGTCACCTGAGCACCGTCTGACCAGAATACCTTGTAGCCGTTATACTCCTTAGGATTGTGAGATGCCGTGATCATGATGCCGGCTGTTGCCTTCTTCAGTCTTACCGAGTAGCTCATGAGGGCGATAGGATGAAGCTTGTCGAAGATATAGACACGGATGCCGTTTGCCGAAAGCACGTCGGCAGCGATCTTGGCGAATTCAGGACTGTTGTTGCGGCTGTCGAACGAGATGCATACGCTGAGAGGGCCCTCGCAGTTTGCCTTCATGTAGTTTGCAAGACCCTGGGTCGCCATACCTACAGTGTATTTGTTCATTCTGTTGGTACCAACGCCCATTATTCCGCGGAGTCCGCCTGTACCGAACTCAAGGTTGCGGTAGAATGCATCTTCAAGTGCCGTGAGGTCGTTCTCCTGAAGTTCACGGATCTGAGCCTTGGTTGCCTCGTCAAAATTTCCGTCCAGCCAGCTCTGGACAACTTCTCTGAAATCTCTTTCCATAAAATATGATGATTAATAATTAATTGCAGATATTGTCTTATACATCGTACAAATATAATGAATATTAAATACATTTTATCATCTACGGCATAAAAAAGGCAGACTTTTCTCAAAGTCCGCCTTAAAACTGTCGGGAAACAGATCCTACTTGAAAAGAAGAGGAGCGAATGTGTTTAGATAATATCTCCAGTTTGCCCATGTATGGCCGCCCTCGCTCACGAAATAAGTATGCTCGAGACCGTTTGCAGTAAGTGCCGCATCAAACTGGTTTGCCCTGTCGAAGAGGAAGTCTGTGTTGCCGCAGGCAAGCCAGTAAAGCTTGTAGCCGGACTTCTTGAGGCCCTGAAGCTGAGCATCAAGCTGCTCCGTACGCTGAGAGCCCATGCTGAGAGGGCAGATATAGTCGAATGTGTCAGGATAGAGTCCTGAAGCCGCTATCGTATGTCCGCCGCCCATCGAAAGGCCTGCGATCGCACGGTGGGACTTCTTGGCCACTACGCGGTAATTCTTCTCCACGAAAGGAACGATCTCTTCCACAAGGCTTCTCACATAAGCATTTGCGTTGGCAGGATCACGGAAATTCATCTGAGTTACAGGAAGTCCGATTGTCTGCGAAGCCTGCTGGTTAGGATTGCCGTTAGGCATCACGACGATCATAGGCTTAGCAAGGCCCTTTTCGATGAGATTGTCAAGAATCTGCGCCGCACGACCCATGGATGACCATGCCTCCTCGTCTCCGCCCGCACCATGAAGAAGGTAAAGGACAGGATACTTTGTCTTGGTATTCTTTTCATAACCGTATGGAGTATAGACAGTAAGACGACGGTTGATGCCGAGGATGGCGCTGTCATACCAAGGATGGCTAACTGTGCCCCTCTTGTCGGCAGGCTTGTAGTTCTCCGTGAATTCACCGTCAACGAGAAGCATGCTGAGGTAGCGGTTGCCGTCACGCTGCATCATCACGTTCTGAGGGTCGTTGACCGACACTCCGTCAACTATGAAACTGTATGTATATATCTCCGGTGACGGAAGAGGAAGCTTGACAGACCACACGTTGCCTTCTCCTCTCTTCATGTCCAGCGCCGCAGCACCCTCGGGCATCCATGAGCCCTGAAGCTTCACTACAGTCGCATAGTCAGCCTTGAAATTGAATGTCACGCTGTCACCCTGGACTTCAGGGGAAACGACTCTGCGGCCCGACGACCTGAAATTGGCGAGTTCCTGAGCGCTCATGACGCCGGCCATGACGGACAGGGCTGCAAAAAACAAAAATATTCTTTTCATGATTCAGTGTTATTGGTTTGTCCGCCTAATATATGAATTTATCTGTTATATAAAAGGCCCTGACCACAAAAAGATCCGCCAGCTGTCAAATAAGCCGGTCTGACGTGTGCACTCGGGATTCGACAAAGAGGAAGATGTCGTTCCAGACATACTCTTTTTCCTTCTCGTTGAGTATTTCATGCCGCATACCGTCATAGATGACCGAACTTACATCATGGTAGCCGTGCCTGTACATCTGCTTGGCCGCATCATGGAAACGCTTTTCGCTGATCATGCACGGATCGTCGGCTCCGGAAAGGAAAAGGACCGGCATCGATGAATTGCGGACATTCCATGATTCATTTCTATATGTGTCTATCATCATTGCGAGCAGATTCTTCGTACCGTTTACGGTAAAGGTGTAATTGCAGCGCACGTTCTCCCTGAAAGCCTTTCTTATCTCCGGATCGGAACAGGTCCATGCATTGTGTCCCTCAGCAGCGAATCTGCGGTTATACACCTTTGAAACGAGTCCTGAGAGCAATGCAGGCCTTGATCTGCCGGCCCCGATCCTTTCGAGCACCGCCATCAGAGGATAACCTGCAAGCGAGAGAGGATTCCAGCTCGGACTTCCGCATAGAATGACACCGTCTATGAGTTCATCGTGCTTGCGGACAAAAACTCTTGCCGCCATGGAACCCATGCTGTGACCGACAAGAAAGACAGGAATACCTTCATATGACTTGTGAATCCATTGTGCCACCAGTGCCATATCTTCCACAAGAGCCTCATAACCACCTTCATACATATATCCGAGATCCGAATCGGACAATACGCTGCGGCCATGTCCGCGATGATCGTTGGCCACGCACACCGCCCCTTTACGAGTCATGAATTCCATAAAAGGCATAAACCTCTCCTTGCACCCGCACATGCCATGCGAAAGGAGAATCACCACTTCCGGCGCCGACACATCCGGCTCGGCCGCCAATACGCTTATTCCCAATCCGTCACAGACGGATTTCAGCTCAAAACATTCCGTTTTCATAATAAAGGCACAATTATGACCCTGTAACAGCAAAAACAATGCACATTCCGATATTTTGAAAACTCTATGATGATGTCTATATTTGCATGTAATGTGTCCTTGCGGCACATCGGCGGTTCATATGACATTCAGAGAAAACCCATAAGAACATGAAACTTTACAATTTACCTGCGTATGCCTTGACTACTGCTGCGGCATGCATCATGATTTCCTGCACTGTTCAGGATAACGGACCTCTTCCAAGAGGCAAAGCTTCTGCCGGATTTGATGCGGCAATGACGGAATATATAGCTGCCGTAGAGGAAGCCGGCCAGGACCTGCACAGCATCATGGTTCTGAAGGACGGTGAAGTGCTGTTCGAGAAATGGATGGGTGAAGGAAAGCCGGACGAACCGCATATACTCAATTCGGTGAGCAAGACCTTCACCTCCACAGCCGTAGGACTAGCTGTTGACGAAGGACTTCTCAGAACAGACGACAAGGTGATCGGCTTCTTCCCGGAATCCCTTCCCGAAGAAATAAGCGAGAACCTTGCTGCTATGACCGTAAGAGACCTGCTTACCATGACATGCGGACATGAGACCGACCCGACGGGGTTGATCCGTAAGGCAGAAAAAGACTGGGTAAAGGAATTCCTTGCCTTTCCTGTGACCCGCAAGCCCGGCGAAGTGTATTGCTACAACAGTCTCGGAACCTATATGCTTTCGGCTATCGTCCAGAAGGTTACAGGAGAGAAAGTTGTCGATTACCTCACTCCTCGTCTGTTCGAGCCCCTCGGCATCACAGGAGTCACATGGAACGAGAGTCCGGACGGAATAAACACAGGCGGATGGGGCCTCTACCTCAAGACAGAGGATCTGGCGAAGATGGGGCAGCTTCTTCTTCAGAAAGGAAGATGGGGACGCGAGCAGCTCGTATCGGAAGAATGGGTTGAAGAGGCATCTTCAAGGCAGACGCACTGCATAAATGCAGGAATGAACTCCGACCGTCTCGAGCAGATGAACGAAGAAGCCCTCAACAACAGCGACTGGACACAAGGATACGGCTACCAGATGTGGATGTGCCGTCACAATGCCTTCCGTGCTGACGGAGCATTCGGACAATATATAATAGTCATTCCGGACAAGAACGCCGTAGTAGTCACTACGGCTGCGATCGAGGACATGCAGGCTGAGATCAACCTGATCTGGGATCATATCCTCCCTGTTCTCTGATATCAGAAACAGGCCTGACCTGACTGTCAGGCTACAGTGGCATAGCGTTCCTGACGCGGACTTTCCTCCTCTGAAAGGCAGAATACTATCTCTTCATAAAGCCGAAACTCAGGGGAAGAAATCTGTCTGTATATCAGTTCTTCGTCTATTTCGTCATACCATCTGCCTGCCATTGACTGCGCTGCTTCTGCTACCGCTGAAGTCGGGTTGCCGAGATAATCCTCGATGAATGTGGTTTTCATAAGATTCCGATGTTTGTCGTTTATATATACCGGGACAACATTGTCCCATGCCGCAACGGAATCAAACAGCAGACCAATGTTTTTTGAAAATATCCATTATTTTTTAGAAAATCGACAAACGGCTGAGAAACTGTTTAAAATTTTATCATTTGAAATATTATGATGTATTTTCGAACAGACTTTTTCTGTTTTCAGAGGAGGACAGCGGTGCTATCTGACGAGGAAAAGAGGAAAATCATTGAAGAGAAAGGTATCTTCTCATGACTGTTCCATTTCTGTCAGTCATGATGATAAAAGGAAGAGCCGTCAGGTCGAAACTGTCGAAGAGACGTGCTGCAAGATCCGGATCTTCAGCCATGATTCTGTCTATATTTACCATCAGGACCCTGGTTCTGCGCGCAGGACCTGCCACAGACTTGTCTTTTGAACGTCCTGCAGAAAGAAGAAGATCGGCAGCAGCCTTCTCGGCATCGCATATATTGCATCCTTCAGTGTAGAAGATGATTATATTTCTGTTTCCTTTCAGTTTTCTAAGGCTGACTTCCACCGGTTTTGTTCTTTTCCATGTTCTCAGTTCTCCCGGCACCTTGAGATCGACAATGGCACTACCCAGCTCCGCCTTGGAAAGAAGGTCATCCATGACACGGGCAAAGCCGACGATCTTGAGTGAATCGTCCTGAGTGCGCCATATGTTCCGTCCGCTCAGGATATGATTGTCAATAAGATTCTTCATGCCCTCCTTGAATCCCTCGCCGCTGCGACCTGCAAGATAATAAAGGAGATCACCGGTAAGCTGGCGGAACATGACGGTGTCACCCTTGGCGAGGGTCGCCGTCGCGATATAGTCTGAAATTCCTGTAACCTCGTCTGCAGACGGACTATCCTCAGACCCGAATATTCCGTCAAAAAGGGTTTCTGATTCCTTTCCTCCGTATTCAAGTTCCACCGGATCAAATATGCCATGAAGCATCTGAGCAAGCGTCTGTGCATCAAGCCCGCGACCGACTATCGTACCGTCGGGAGCTACCAGAAAAAGACGGGGCGTCTGGAGTACTCCGTATTTACGCTGATAGTCAGAATCCATAGCAGGATCCCACAGATGGGTGAGAACAGCTTTTCCTCCTCCTTGAGAAAGACGGTCAGCGACATAATCCTGCCATTCCGTCCTGTCATCACCGACATATATGGCATATACCTCAACCGGGAAATCCTCTGTTTCAAGAATATTACGAAGAAGTATGGTCTCCATACGGCATCTTGAACAATCCGTATCGTAGAAATACAGGACTCTGAAGCGTTGCCCGGCCTCCCCTGCCTCGAACAGGGTGAAATATTTTCCGTCAAGAGACTCCATTGATAGTTCCGGAGCTTTCGCACCGATCTGGGACATGCGGTTGAACTCAGCAAAAATCTTGGCGGCGAAGAGTTCCGATTCGTCATCGAAAGTCACTTTTCCGGGAATGAACCAGTTGTCTGCCATATGGATGGCCACAGCCTCGGCCCCCATGATCTTTGAATCCATATAATGATCATATATGGTCTGTGCGATGAAATTCCTTACCTGCGGATCGGTCGCAGTCTCTATGAGAAAATCACACTCTGCTTTCTGAGTCTCGATATTCTCATGTTTCAACGCCTCGAAATATTCCTGGAGCTTACCGGCCAGTTCCAGTTTCTTCAAGGAATCCAGGCCCTGCGCCCGCAGTGCTCCACCCACTGTCATGAACATGGCAGCGAAAACGACGAACGCAAACAGAATCTTCCTTGACATTGTCCGGCCTGACTTAATCTATTACAATACAACCCCTTCAGGGACAAAAAGAGATGTGTCACCACCATGCTTGAGCAGATCGCGTACTGCAGTAGAAGAAATGTGGGCGAACTCCTGAGCAGTAGGAATGATGATGGTCTCGATGTCCGGGGCAAGTTTGCGGTTAGCATCAGCTATCGATCTCTCAGTCTCGAAATCAATCATGTTCCTGACGCCACGGACTATATGATGTATGCCAAGCTCACGGCATTTGTCGATGGTAAGGTTGTCATATCGGATGACGGACACGCCATCAAGGTCCCTGGTAGCCTGACGGATGATCTCGATTCTTTTCTCATTCGGGAAGAATCCCCTCTTGTCTATATTCACACCTACAGCCACAACGACCTCGTCAAACATTGTCAAGGCCCTCTTCAGGATGTTGAGATGGCCGGCTGTGAAAGGGTCGAAAGACCCTGGAAACATTGCTTTTCTTTTCATTTTTCTGTGGTATAGATCCTTCGCTGACGCTCAGGATGACAGGTTAAAAGGTGCTCAGAATGACAGGTTTAAAGGTGCTCAGAATGACAGTTAAAGTTGCCAGTCAATCGGAGTTCGGCCCTGCGCGGCAAGCAGGTTGTTGGCCTGTGAGAAATGTCTGCAGCCGAAGAAGGCGCCACGTGCAAGCGGAGACGGATGAGCCGCTTCCAGTACATGATGACGGGAACGGTCGATCAGGTCACGTTTGCTTCGTGCGAAATTGCCCCAAAGCATGAACACGACACCCTCACAATTATCTGATATATATTTGATTACCGCATCCGTAAACTCCGTCCAGCCGATCCTGCTGTGCGAAGCCGCCTCGCCGCTGCGAACTGTCAGTACGGCGTTCAGGAGAAGAACACCCTGTCGTGCCCAGTTCTCAAGATTGGGATAACCGCTCATGCGGATTCCGAGATCTGATTCGATCTCCTTGAAGATATTCTTCAGAGACGGCGGAGCAGGAACCCCGTCGGGTACTGAAAATGAGAGGCCATGAGCCTGACCGAGACCGTGATAAGGGTCCTGACCGAGAATCACGACCTTCACATGAGAGACAGGTGTCAGTTCGAATGCCCTGAAAATCTGACTGCCCGGAGGAAAAATCTTCTTACCCGCAGCCTTTTCCTCATGAAGAAAACGCACCAGCGACTCGAAGTACGGTTTCCCGAACTCCCCCGCGAGTGCGTTTTTCCAGCTATCTTCTATGCGTACGTCCATATCAAAAGATGTAATCGATGACTTCCGAGATATTGTTCACATAGACAAATGTAAGACCTTTTATGTAAATATCCTTTATATCTTCGACATCTTTGCGATTTTCCTCGGAAATCACGATAGTATTGATTCCCGATCTCTTTGCTGCCAGGATCTTTTCCTTGATGCCGCCGACAGGAAGCACACGTCCGCGGAGGGTCATCTCTCCCGTCATGGCGATTCCGCTCTTCACGCTCTGCTGCCTGTAGGCTGAAACCATCGAGCTCACCATAGTGATACCGGCAGAAGGTCCGTCCTTAGGAACTGCTCCTTCCGGCACATGTACATGGATGTCGCGCTCCATGAACTCCTCGTATGTGAGTCCCGTCATCTCCGGATGCGCCTTGATGTACTGGAAAGCTATCTGTGCAGACTCCTTCATCACATCTCCGAGATTACCTGTCATCGACAGGGCACCCTTGCCTTTGCTTACCGAGCTCTCGATAAAGAGAATCTCACCTCCCATCGAAGTCCACGCCAGACCTGTAACCACTCCAGGGGCTTCATTTCCCTTCTGGATGTCATGTGAATTGGTCGGCAGACCGAGATATTCCTTCAGATGTGCCGGCTTGATGGTCTTAGGGTACTTCTCCTCCAGAGCGATCTTCTTCGCTGTCACACGGGCCACCTTCGCAATCCTCTTCTCAAGACCACGCACACCTGATTCACGCGTATATTCATCTATTATCTTGGCAAGCGCCTCCTTGTCGAACTTGAGCTGCGACTTGTCGAGACCGTGCTCTTCAAGCTGCTTCGGTATGAGATAGCCTTTGGCGATCTCCATCTTTTCCTCTGCAAGATAACCGCTGACGTTGATCATCTCCATACGGTCCTTGAGGGCCGGCTGGATCGTGTCGATGTTGTTGGCGGTAGTTATGAAGAGGACATTCGACAGATCATAATCGATGTCCAGATAGTTGTCATGGAAAGCCGTGTTCTGCTCCGGATCCAGAGCCTCAAGCAGAGCCGAAGAAGGATCGCCCTTGAAATCGCTGCTGATCTTGTCTATCTCGTCAAGCACGATAACCGGGTTGGATGTACCTGCACGGTTGATTCCATTGAGGATTCTGCCAGGAAGAGCACCGACATATGTCTTTCTGTGTCCGCGGATCTCGGACTCGTCATGAACGCCACCGAGGGCGATACGCACATACTTGCGGCCGAGAGCCCTTGCCACAGACTTGCCGAGACTTGTCTTGCCGACTCCCGGAGGGCCGTAGAGGCAGAGGATCGGAGACTTCATGTCACCCTTGAGCTTGAGCACCGCAAGATACTCTATGATCCTTTCCTTCACCTTGTCGAGACCGTAATGGTCCTCATCCAGAACCTTCTGCGCGTTCTTCAGGTCAAGGTTATCGACAGACATCTCTCCCCATGGAAGATCGAGCATGAACTGAATATAGTTGTACTGTATGCTGTAGTCCGGAGAAGTCGGATTATACCTCTCGAGCTTGGCCATCTCCTTCTCGAAGATTTCCTGAACAGCCGGCGCCCATACCTTCTCTTCAGCACGGGCACGAAGCTGAGCAAATTCCTCCACATCATCCATTCCGAGCTCTTCCTGTATGGTCTTGAGCTGGTTGTTGAGATAATATTCCCTCTGCTGCTGATCTATCTCGGTCTTTACCTTCTGATTGATTTCCTGCTTGATCTTCTGGAGCTCCACCTGAGTATCAAGAACGGACAGCAGCTTCATGGCCCTTGCCCTCAGGTCGCTGTACTGCAGAAGCTCCACCTTGTCCATGAAGTTCTCGACCTCTATAGTCGTGGCGATGAAGTTGACCAGGAATTCAAAACTGTCTATACCCTTGAGAGCAGCAACCGCTTCACGCGGAACCAATGCCGAGCTCTTTACTATCGCTGTAGCCTTCTCCTTCAGAGACTCCGCAATCATGCGGGTCTTTGTATCGTTTTCCGGAGCTATGTCATCCAGATAACGTACCCTGCCGAGCATATAAGGCACATATTCCACAACAGATTCTATCTCAAAGCGCTTGAAACCCTGAAGAATAGCCGTTATCGTTCCGTCAGGCATCTCCAAGGTCTTGATGATCTTAGCGACCGTACCGTATCGGTAGAGATCCTGCTCACGAGGGTCCTCAACCGCAAGATCGTTCTGAGGTACGGCACCGATGAAGGCGTTGTTGTTCTCCGCATCTTCAATCAGACGGATCGATTTCTCCCTGCCGATTGTGATCGGATAAACCGTACCGGGAAAAAGTACCGCATTCCTCAAAGCAAGCAAAGGTAGAGAATCAGGCAGCTGTGATTCGTCCATCTTCATCATCACCTCACCCTGCACCACAGGAATAATGCTCACTTCCGCCCCTGAAGGTGCCATCATTTCATTAAAAATATCTTTCATTGCTGTCATATTCGTTTACTCAAGTTTCGCAAGCGGTAAGTTATTCATAATTTGAAAGCTGGTGAAGCTTGCGAAACTTTTTTCCACCGCACTTTCCTTCGTTTACGTTACCTACTTACTATCGGCCTGATGGCCTTAAAATATAGGTCTTTCGCACATGCGAAAGTTAATTCAACGACCAAAACTGACAAAATGTCATATTCCGGCTGTTTTTTCTTCGCACTACATATATGGTCAATCTCCATGCCAACGACAAAGAACGTCACAAGCATGCCATAATGACAAAAATACGCATAGAAATCAGTTTTTCAATGGATTTTGGAAAAATACTTTTGCTATTTAAAAAATTCACACTAACTTTGCGAGATATATCGACAAAAAGTTTTTGAGTTAATTAAAAATAAATAAGTTATGACAAAGGCAGAGATCGTAAATGAGGTTGCTAAGTCAACCGGAATTGAGAAGGCAACCGTTCAGATTGTCGTAGAAGCGTTCATGGAGAGTGTAAAAGGCTCTCTTGCAAAGGGTAACCCAGTATATCTCCGTGGATTCGGCAGCTTCATCATCAAGCACAGAGCAGAGAAGGCTGCAAGAAACATCACCAAGAACACAACCATGACAATCCCTGCTCATGACATCCCTGCTTTCAAGCCGGCTAAGGTGTTCATGAACGAA
>JAFUQW010000056.1 GCA_017472115.1 Bacteroidales bacterium
CCTGTACCCTTGAGAGCCTCGGAAGCCATCATGACAGCAGAAAGCTGAGGCATTCCGACACCTGCGATGACACGGGTCGTACAGATGGATCCAGGTCCGATACCGACCTTCACGGCGCTTACGCCTGCATCTGCAAGGGCCTTTGCTCCCTCTGCGGTAGCCACATTACCCGCAACTATCTGTACATCAGGAAGAGCCTCGCATGCGCTCTTGATCACATTGAGAACGCCCTGCGAATGTCCGTGAGCGGTGTCAACCACCACTGCATCAGCACCTGCGCTCACGAGCATCTCGATGCGCTCGATGGTATCTGACTTCACACCTACGGCTGCAGCGACAAGAAGGCGTCCCTTGCTGTCCTTTGATGCGATAGGATTGTCCTTGATCTTCATGAGGTCCTTGTAGGTGATCAGGCCTACGAGCTTGCCGTCCGCGTCAACTACAGGGAGCTTCTCGATCTTGTGCTGACGGAGAATGTCGGTTGCATCAGGAAGGCTTATGCCCTTCTTTGCCGTAACGAGATTCTCCTTGGTCATGATCTCTGACACAGGCATCTTAGGATCTCTCTGGAAACGGAGGTCACGGTTGGTGACTATACCTACGAGGAAGCCGTTGTCATCCACAACAGGAATACCTCCGATGTGGTGCTGGGCCATCATCCCGAGCACCTGGCCTACAGTCGCGTCGGCATGGATAGTGATCGGATCATATATCATTCCGTTCTCCGCCCTCTTTACACGGCGCACCTGATTCATCTGTTCCTCGATGGTCATGTTCTTGTGGATCACGCCGATACCGCCGGCACGGGCCATGGCGATGGCGAGTTCAGCCTCTGTCACAGTGTCCATTGCGGCAGATACGATAGGGGTCTGGAGAGTGATGTCTCTCGTGAACCTGGTAGATACATCCACACTTCTCGGAAGCACCTCAGAATGTGCAGGAATCAGCAATACGTCGTCGAAGGTCAGGCCTTCAATAATCGGAGAGTTAGTAAATGTCTGCATCATGATGTGTCTAAAATTTGGCAAATGTAATCATTTTTTCCGAGATACGTATTGATTTACCGGATAATCACCATTTGCTTCCACTCAGTCTGTCCCGTGTAGGCTGGCGCCTAACCCACTGAAAATCACAAGTTTGCTGACAATCGCTGCTGTCAGAATGCAGCAGCGATTATCAGCAAACTATTATTAATCAACACTTTAAGCGCCAGACGACTATGGCACAGCCGTCACGAAAGTAGGAAAAATTTTATATCACAAATCAGAGAAGACGGCCCTGCCAAGTGCCACGCTCCTCCAGACGACGGTCAAGGAGACGGAGGAGTTCGACATTGCGGATAAGCCCCCAAGGAGTCTCATTGACGAAACGGGGCGGCACTTCGCCGGCAATTCTTTCTATATACAGATCCGGACGGAGACGTTCGAGCATATCGGAGAAGAAGTCAATATAACCGTCAAGCGTAAATTTCACGAAGTCCTGAGGTCTGTCAGAGTACTCCTGCTCCATTCCGGTGCCCTTGACTATCTGGAGCTGATGGAATTTCACGGAGCGCAGAGGAAGGGCGTTTATGAGTGCACAGCCTTCGAGCATCATCTCTCTGGTCTCTCCGGGCAGTCCGAGAATGAAATGTGCACCGACATCCAATCCCCTCCCGGCCGTCATCACGACAGCACGGCGGGCAGTCTCGAAATCGTGACCGCGGTTGATTCGCCGCAAGGTGGCGTCATAGCATGATTCTATGCCGTATTCGACGATGACTATCGGGGCAGTGCATTCTTCTCCGTCAATGCTGCGTGACCATTCTTTCAGAACCTTGCCCTGCGAAAGTTCTGCGAGATAGTCCAGTTTCTCTTCATCCACGCAGTCTGGCCTTGTGCCTATCACTATACCGACCACCTGAGGATGGGCGAGGGCTTCCTCATAGAGCTGCTTCAGCCTTGGCAGCGGAGCGTACGTATTTGAAAACGACTGGAAATAAGCAAGATAATGTTCCGTAGTACGATAGCGGACCTTGTGGAATCCGATGCCTTCGTCCATCTGCTGATGCAGTGACTTGCCGGCAGTGCTGTAGGCCGGATGAAATGCGGCATTGTCGCAATAGGTACACCCTCCGCGTCCCACCTTGCCGTCACGGTTGGGACAGGTGAATCCGGCATCGAGGACAATCTTCTGGAGACGCTCGCCGTATTTCCTCTTGAAATAGCCGACGAACGAGTTGTATCTTTTCCCGTCCGGGAAACCATATTTTTCGAATCCTTCTGACATATTCTGCAAAATTAGTCATTTTTTCATATTTTTGTAGAAGAATGCGTGGAGCGCAAAGCCCTAAGAATTAAAACATTGAGAATCAGAAAAATAGGCAATATGATGAGATTACTTTTCACGATAATGCTGATGGCGGCAATGACAGTCGCGAGTGCACAGGAACAGGAAACAAAGGCAGTCGGGCAGAAGAGGATGGCGGTGGTGGAACTTTCGACCAGCTATATGAGGCTCAAGCCGGATTACGAGTCGGCGCTCGAGACTCAGGAACTGATGGGAACCGTTGTCGAGATTGTAGGAGAGGAAGGCTACTGGAGGGAAATCCTGTCCCCGCAGCCTTATAGAGCATGGGTCACAGAGAAGGGTCTGGTCGAGATGAGTGCCGAAGAAATCGAGGAATATGATGCGGCACCGAAATATATGTTTACGGGACTTTACGGGCATGTCTATTCTGAGCCGTCAGTGAAGGCTGGCACGATCTGCGACCTGGTAGGCGGAGATGTTCTGAGAGTGGTCGGCAAGAAAGCCGGCAGCAAAGGTAAAGGCAACTCCAAAGCCGACCCGGCGGACGTGGAAAGGAAGGCGCTGACCAAAGGCCGATGGGCTGCAGTCATGCTTCCGTCAGGAAGGACAGGATGGGTCAGGAAAGATAACCTAAGACCTCTCGGAGACCGTATAGACATCAGGCAGGGCGACAGCGCAGAAGGTCTTGTAAGCGCTGCGAAGATGGAAGATATCATCGCTTCAGCCATGACGCTTATTGGTTCGCCTTACCTCTGGGGAGGGATGTCGGCGAAGGGCGTAGATTGCAGCGGACTGGTGAGGATAAGCAGCATAATGAACGACGTGCTGCTGCCGCGCAATGCCTCGCAGATGGTGAAGTGCGGGACCGAAGTGGAGATGACTCCTATGGCAGGACTCGACAGCAAGGAAAGCCGGGAAGCAATCGCAAATCTCAGGAGAGGAGATCTTGTATTCTTCGGCACTCCGGCAACTGACGACAAGCCTATGAGAGTCACCCACGTCGGAATCTATCTCGGCGACAACAGGATAATCCACTCCTCGCACATGGTCCGGATCAATTCGCTGATTCCGGGTGACGATGACCATTACGAGAATGCGCACCGTCTCATTGCAGCCCGAAGGATAGCCGGAATGGCGGACCGCTAAGCGAAAAAACGGTCTGCACAACGCCCTGTGCAAGAAAAATTTGGATAAACACTTACTTTATCTTAAATTTGAAAGCTAATTAACTTTGTCAAATGAAGGAAGGGCTCAAAATAAGACTTACGTTTGCCATCGTTCTGATGGCCATAGGTCTCTTAACCCCCCCCCAACAGCTTGATGCTCAGACGCTAAGCGTAAAGACAAACGCCCTCTACTGGCTGACAGCCTCCCCGAACATTTCCGTAGAAGCCGGCATAGCGCCACGATGGACCGTAGAGGTATCCGGAGGTCTGAATCCGTTCACATTCAAGGAAAACACGAAATGGAAGCACTACCTTATCCAAGGTGAGGGCCGCTATTGGCTGTGCGAACGGTTCTACGGACATTTCATAGGCCTGCACATCGGAGGAGGCGAATTCAACACCGGGCACATATCGTTCCCATGGCCGGGACTCGATAAACAGTTCAGGTACGACGGATGGAACATCAAGGCCGGAGTTTCATACGGATATACTTTCATCATAGGAGGACGGTGGAACCTCGAAGCCACGCTGGGCCTCGGCATCTCCCATGCCTCATACGGAAGATTTTCATACGAGCCGTGCGGCGACCTGATCGAAAGAAGGAGCAGAACGGCATTCGTGCCTACAAAGGCCGGGGTCACTTTTGTTTATATGATAAGATAGGGGGCTAAGAAGATGAAGAGAGTAATTATAATGATAACCTGCATATTGACCTGCCTCTCGGCTTATGCGCAGAAGGACAGCCTCATACTGAACACCTCCGACCACAAGATGTCAAGAGGCGGTGACGTGATGACGGTATCTTTCTCGGCAAAGGCAGGAGAGGATTGTGTCAGAAACAATTACAGCCTGCTCATCACTCCTGTGATACACAACGGTGACAGCACGGTCCGGCTGACTCCATTCACCATCAGCGGCAAGACCGCCGCAAAGAAGGACGACCAGAAAAGGCTTCTCATGGGGAAGAAAGGCAGGAAGGACACCACGGCACGGTACGGAAACGGATCCATCATAACATATGTCGATTCTTTGGACTACGGACTCTGGATGAGCAGGGAGGTCACCCTCAGCATGAGCACGAGAGTGATAGGATGCTGCAGCACCTCCGACATGGGCAGCAGAGCCATCGCATCCTTTCCGGTGGCCCCGCCGTTCGAGGCGGCATCCCCTCGCATAGACTCCCTCCGAAGCGGCATCGCAGACCTCAAGCCTGACTATCCGTTCCTCAGAAAAGTCGGCGAGGACAGCATTCCGGACAGAGGTTCATCTATACGTTACAGGGTAGCGAAGGCCGAGCTCGATCCGGAATTTTCATCCAACAGCAAGACATTGGAGGAGATTCTCACGGCCGTCAGAAAGGTCAAGAACGACACTCTGGCAAGGTTCATAAGCATCGACATCGTCGGATATGCTTCCCCTGAGGGCAACACAAGGCAAAACCGCGAACTTTCCGACGGCAGAGCCAGGTCACTGATGCAATACATAATGGAACAGGAGGGCGTTCCCGAGGAGATGTTCAACATCACTGCCGGAGGAGAGGACTGGATGGGACTCAGGGAATTGGTCAACGAAAGTGAAATGAACTACAAGGACGAGATCATCCGCATCATAGACAATGTGCCGGAGGCCGAAAGGCAGTCACGTCTCAAGGCACTTGCCGGCGGCCGTCCGTACAAGAGCATCTTCGACGTACTCTACCCTCAGCTCCGCGACGCATGCTATATAAACGTATGGTACGACGAAGTGCCGGATCCTGCGGCGAGGGCCATCAATGAAGCGGTCGCACTTCTCGACGCGGGACGCCCCCAGGAGGCCTTGGACGCTCTGGCTCCGCACATCGACGATCCGCGCGGATGGAACACGGCCGGAGCCGCACGGATGATGAAGGAAGAGTGGTACGAAGCCATGACCTGGTTTGAAAAAGCCGCCGCGAACGGAGACAAGGAAGCGGAAACCAATCTGAACAGGCTTAAGAAATATTATGACAATGAAAATAAAACAAACAGATAACACTATGAAACGATCAAACATCTTTTGCATCGCGGCGATCACACTTGTTGCCGCTATGATGGCGTCTTGCGAGAAGGGACCTTACTCCCAGAACACCGGTTCTGAGGCAGAAGCCTACATTCAGATCAACATTGCTTTTGCAGAACCTGAGACCAAGGCTGATTCCGATGACTCAGGAGATTATTTAGTGGCTGTCGAGAACGAATATCAGGTGAACAACGCATATCTGTATCTTTTCAGCCAGAGTAGTCACACCTACTACAAGACTATAACAATTGCAGGTGACAACAGCACTGACAACCAATTCACAACAAATCAGAACGGAACAAACAACTGGTATTACACAAGCAAGCCTCAGGAGATAGATCCGGGAACTTACAACATTTATGCAACCATCAACCATGAGGTGGCCGGCCTGACTGCAAATACAACCACAGAAGATCAATTCCAGAAAATGGTCATAACACAGACTGACGGTTTCAATATGGAGGTACCTTCTGAGGGAATGCCGATGAGCAGCAGAGGAAACGATGGTACCCTGTTCGCATCAAGTGTATATATCAGCAGTGTTAATACATTCGACAATCCGGTACAGGTATCTCTCGACATTGAGCGTTCATGGGCAAAGGTAAGATGTAAGATAGAATCAGGCAACAGTTTCTCTGTCAAGGAAAACAGAGCCACTACAGGAACTGAGATCGCTACAATCTCTCTGATCGGATACAAATTAGTAAACTGCCCTTCTACCTATCATCTTTTCAGACAGGTTGCCAATCTTAACATGAATACAATCACTCCCGAATTAAGTGGTGACATAGCCTTCACAGCTCTTACAAACAAGACTGCAACCGGATCCGATCCATCAACAGAAGGAACAAATTACCTTTATACACCTCTGACAACTTCATTCACAACTGGAAACACATATCCTGCACCTATCTCGAACTTCAAGGGTGACCACGAATTCATAGGTATCGGCAGTGCGTCAGGTCAGGTAAACATATCCACTTCCGAAATGACCCATGTCGGCTATCTGCTGGAGAATTCCATGCATGAAACAGCTCAGAAGCTCGGATATGCTACAGCTGTCATTTTCAAGGCAAAGATTACTCCTGCCACCGGTAATTTCTATGACATCATAACTACCGATGTTGAAACCGCGACATATAGTGAGGGTAACCCCCTTTATTACTTCAACAATAAATTCTACGCAGACCTTGAAGCTCTGAACAAACATACCAATCTGGGTGTAACTGAAACCAATTATGCTGATTTCGGTGTGAAATATTATTACGACGGAACATGTTTCTACCGTTATTACATCGAGCATTGGGACAACGGCATCGATCCTACCAGCGGAACTGCAGATATGGGAGTGATGGAATATGCAATCGTAAGAAACAACAGCTATGACATCACCGTCTCAAGCATTCTTGCTCCGGGAATCTCCAACACAAAGAACACCGATACCGGCTATCCGGTCGGAGATGCCGAACTCTTGAAGAATATCGAAATAGACGAAGTTTATTTCCAGGTACAGCTCACAATCAGACCTTGGGTAGTGAGAACCCAGAGTGCAGTGCTCGGATAAGACAGATGCAGAAGAATATCCTCAGACTCGCAGCAGCCCTCCTCGCCGTCATGGCGTGGAGCGGATGCGCGTGGGTGCATGATGATATAAGCAGATGTCCGAAAGGGTTCAATGTGATGCTCAGGCAGAAACTGCTGTCGAGTTCGGGAGAGCATGCGGTCGGAATTCTGGCCGATGAGGTGAATGACGCCACTCTCTTCGTGTTCGATGCGGATGACAGTCTTTTCGTAAGCAAGGTCACTGCCACCGGAGACGAGCTGAGGGAAAACGGCTACAAGGTGCATGTACCGACTGACCCCGGCAGATATATCATCATAGGATGGGCAGGACTCAGCGACAGCAGCTACATCCTTCCGGAAACCGTGGCCGGAAGCACTCATCTGAAGGATTTCAATCTCCTGCTGGACAGGGACGAGGAAGGAAGGCAGAACGAATATCTCACTCCCCTGTTCCATGGCATGACCGAGGTGGTGATCGTCAAGGAGCACCAGTGCAGGACCGTGTTCATGGACATGACCAAGAACACGAAGAATTTCGTCATCGTCCTTCAGGATTATGGCGGACAGTCCATCAAGGCGGAGACGTTCACCTACAAGATAATTTCCGACAACGGAAAGATAGACCATGCCAACAACATCATCACGGATAATCCTGTGAGCTATGGTGCATATTTCATCGAGACCGTCGCATTGGATTCAAAGGCCGATGATGACGCTGTGATGAGCATCACAGCTGCCAGGGCGGAGATGAATACCCTGAGATTCACGAAGGACTGCAGCACAAGATTCGTCCTCAACGAAAGGGCCGGAGGAAAGAAGGTGGTTGACATCGACCTCAGCGGATATATCCTTCTCACGAAGGAACATTACGAGAACAAGATCGGCAAAGCTCTCTCAGACCAGGAATATCTCGACAGCGAACATGTGTTCTCGATCGTGTTCTTCATGATGCCTACCGGCTCCATCGTAAACCCTTACACAGTGGTATCACTCAAGATAAACGATTGGATCATAAGGCTCAACGATGCTGTTCTCTAAGGCTGACATACAGGTTGCCGCCGCGACCTTGCTTATGCTGATTCCGGCATATTCCTGCAGGAAGGAAAAACCGGAAGAGGCTTATGGCATGCACATGTCCAATGTCAGGATCACATTCAGCATAGACAACGGCAATGTGGCAGGGACCAAGGCAGATCCGCAGATCGAGGGAGGCCACAACACAGGCATCGATGAGAACGGGATCCACGCATTGGCGGTCTATGTGATACCGCTCACCGCGGAAGACGAGGAACAGTGGGAAGACTGCCGTATGTTCTATACCAACACACCGGAAAGATACCTTGCGACTCCGGGAGACCCGCATGGAGAATCCAATCCCTATACAGCCGAAATACAGGCCACATCAGGTCCCAAGCACATATATGTGGCGGCCAATCTGAATCCG
>JAFUQW010000057.1 GCA_017472115.1 Bacteroidales bacterium
CTACAAGTTTCGACGGTTACCAGAAGGTTAATGAATTCGTGCAGAGGGCATACAGGGAACTAAGGGATGAACTTGCCGGTGAAGTCTTCGGCAAACCACTTGCCGAACTTTCGGATGCTGAGACGCAGATAATCTACCAGGTTATCCCGATGAATGTGTCCGAACTTGCACCTAAAGATGCCCCAGCAAGAAGATAAGTAAATTACATCACTGATGACATTATTGCCAGCACTGTCATAAAGTGCTGGCATTTAATATTTTATCCCCCAAAGACCATCACCCTTGAACATATAAACTAAAATTTTTAGTTAATAAACTATGTAAAATAGTTGTATTAAAAGAAAATTTAGTTACCTTTGTGTCGTAAAGGTATATCGACATGAAGAAACTGACTAAAAAAGAGGAAGAGATCATGAATCTCTTTTGGGACAAGGGGGCGATGTTCGTGCGCGAGCTTCTGGAGCATTACGACGAGCCGAAGCCTCATTTCAACACCCTTTCTACAATGGTACGCAATCTTGAGGCAAACGGCTATGTGAGTCACAAGGCGTATGGCAATTCCTATCAGTACTACCCTGTCGTTTCGCGTGAGGACTACGCCGGAAGGACTTTCAAGGGCGTAATCAGCAGTTACTTCAACAACTCTTATCTAAGCGCAGTCTCCACTCTTGTAAAGGAAGAGAAGATTACTGTAGAAGAATTGAAGGAACTCATCGAACAGATCGAAAAGGGGCAGTAGAGATTCCCGATCAAGTCGGGAATGACGTGATAAAAATCCTGATTACACGAAACAATCGTCATTATACATTAAGCAATTGTCATTTACATAAAGAATCGTCATTATACATTAAGCAATTGTCACTTACATAAAGAATTGTCATTATACATAAAGAATCATCACTTACATAGAAAATCGTCATTGCCGGCCTGACCGGCAATCTAAAAATTGACTATATGACAGACTTTTTAATATATCAGGGAAAGGCGGCAGTAGCATTGGCAGTGTTCTATATGTTCTACCGCCTGCTGCTCAGCAAGGAGACCTTCCATCGTTTCAACCGCATCGTGCTTCTCGGAACTGCGGCGCTATCATTCATACTCCCCCTCTGTGTCATCACTCTCAAGAAGGTTGTGGTTCTTCCTGCAATGACAGCATCATCAGAGACTATAGTCGGTGACGTGGCAGAGACTGCTGCCATGGTTCCTGAAATATCAGAACCTATATGGCCGGTCATCCTCTGCTCGTTATTCGCCTTCGGCGCATTGGCGGTACTTGTACATGTTGCCATTTCGATCATCGGCATCAGAAGAATGATCCGCAGCGGAAGCCATAAGGCGCTTGAAAGCGGTGAGACACTTATAATTACAGAAACTGATACAGCCCCGTTCAGCTGGATGAGATACATCGTGATTTCCCGTGAGGATTACGAGAGCGGCTACTCTCAGATCCTGACTCACGAGAAGGCACACATCGCCCTCAGACATTCGTGGGACATACTTTTTGTCGATATGATCACCGCCCTGCAGTGGTTCAATCCGGCAATCTGGATGCTCAAGGAGGATCTACGTGCCCTCCACGAGTTCGAGGCGGACGATGCAGTCCTGAGAAGCGGAGCGAATATCAAGGAATACCAATATCTATTAATAAGAAAAGCTGTCAGCAAGAGCGGCTACTCAGTTGCCAACAGCTTTAATCACAGTACACTTAAAGCTCGTATTACTATGATGTCAAACAAAAAATCATCTCGTATGAGTGCCTGGAAGGCTCTCTACGTCATTCCTCTCGTAGGAATCTCTCTCGCGGCAACTGCCGAGACAAAGGTAGATTACCAGTATGAAGACCGGCAGCCTGTCGCTGCGGCTGACACTCTGAAAGGCAAAGATAGTGAAAATTGGCATAAGGTGAGTTCAGGAGAGCCAAGTTCTTTCAGAAAAAAGAATCTTCATGAAGGAAAGATCATCACCGATTTTGAAAACAGGACGATCACGCTTATCTATTTCGATGACAAAGAAAATGAATGTCAGATGCAGTTCACAGGAATAGACCTCAATCAGGACATCTATATCCACAACGGTACCATAGTCTCCAAGGGCATGGCAGACAAAGCGGCTGAGGAGCCGGAGGCTGTGATGATGACATCATATCTCAAAGACGGCAAGAAGGTCAGGGCTGTCGTCACACCATCCGGAGTCCACATGACAGGAAAAGTACAGATTAATGATCTGACGATCAATACTGTTGAAATCTCTCATTCAGACCACGTCATTGTCGTAAACGGCGAAAGGATGCCGGAAGGATTTGACTTGAAGACCATTGATCCTGCTGAAATCGTATTGATGGAAGTGCTCCAGCCGGAAAAGGCATTGCAGGAATATGGTACAGACAAAAGTGTGATCCTCATTACCACCGGTCCGTCAAAGGCAAAAGAGAAAGAACCGGTGCCATTCCAGTTCCTGGGGCAGCAGCCGAAATTCAACGGCGGCGATGCCAATGAGTTCTCGAAATGGGTCGCTCAGAACCTCAGATATCCGGAGAAATGCCGTCAGTCGAAGGTTCAGGGCAGGGTTACATTGCAGTTTACCATAACCGAAACTGGCAAGGTTACCGATGTCAAGGTGTTAAGAGGCGTAAACGAAGAACTTGACAAAGAAGCCGTACGCGTCGTAAGTGAATCACCTCTTTGGACTCCGGGCAAAGATAAGGATGGCGAAGTGGTTCCGATCAAATTCACCTTCCCTGTCATCTTTCAGTTATCCGAAGATGACGACACTTCCACACATTATCTGCAGGCGGATGCTAAGCCAACATTCAACGGTGGTGATACAAATGAATTCGCTAAATGGATATATTCACAATTGCAGTACCCTGAAGAATGCAGGAAAGCAGGTATTGAGGGAAGAGTATCGGTAGGATTCACAGTCGGAACCGACGGAAAACTGACGGACATCAGAATATTGAAAGGAGTGCACGAACAACTGGATGCCGAAGCATTAAGGGTCATCGAGATGTCACCGGACTGGACCCCCGGACTGCAAGATGGTAAGCCAATCCCTGTCAGGATGCTGATCCCGGTAGAATTCAGAAAATAATCTTATGGCAATAAAGTGAAATCAGCCCTCATGATGGTCAGAAAAAACAACCACCGTGAGGGCTGATCTCATTATCGAAGAATATACCCGTGGTGAATCAGGTCGTCCCTGGTCTTTATCGGGAAGGTGTAGCCGTCGCGAAGGAGGAAGAGGTCGTCGGTTATGTCCATGACCTGTTCGTACATGTGGTCTGATATGATGATCCCTTTGGTAGCTTTATGGGTCTGGATGAGCCTTTGCATCATCTCCACATGCTTAGGAGCGACGTTAGAGAAGGGCTCGTCGAGTATGCAGAATTCGGCATCGGAGTTCAGTACCATATACATTTCAGCAATTCTCACCTCTCCCCCGGACAACTGACCGGATGTCATTCTCTGATATGAGTGGAACTTATTGTCGAATGCAACAAGTCCGTCATAATCGACACCGTAAATCTTGAATGCTTCGCCAAGGGACATATTGCCAGGAATGAATATATTCTGCGGAAGATACTTGATCCGTCTGCCGATATGACCGTAATCGGTTTCCGGTTCATCATTGAAGCGGACGAAGATGTTCTGCGGCTTTATTCCTCCCATTATGCATTTGAAGAGGCAGGACTTGCCGCAGCCGTTCCTGCCGAGCACGCCTGTCACCCTGCCGGTCTGCGCGGTGATGAAGGCACTCTGAAGAACCTGAAGCCTGTCAAATTCCAGATGAACGCTGTCAACCAGAAGTCTGTTAACGGATTGCATTGCCTGAATATGCTGTTAGGGTTATGAATAATATGAAACCGATGAATTCCACCACGAACGGAATGAAATAGTATTCTTTCCTGCTGATACCGAGATTGAGGTAAAAGTATATTTCCGTCTTTCTGGTCAAGTTCGCATATAGATACAGTATTATCGGAATACTCACCAGTTTCAACAATATTCCCATCGGAATCGCATAAGGATTGAAGAATACAAGGGATGATATCGCTACGGTCAGGGCAGCAGATATGGCATATATCGCTTTGCCATACCGCTTCGACAACCCTATTTTCCTGAATATCGTCATATCCTTCAGAGTTTGGAAACACTTCTATGACAAAGATAGTAATTTTCAACTTTATAACTGCTTTTCCATAAATTCATCGACAGCAGAAAAGCCTGAAAATAAATTTTTATCAAATTTCTTGATATAATTATTGTTTTTCAATAAAAAGGAATTACATTTGCATATCGAAAAACAATAAAAACTTATTGAATTATGAAACAGAACTCAACAAAATCCCTGAAATGGCTGACAGGCGTAGCTGTCTTTTTCAGCCTCATTGCAGTAGCACGTATGACTGTGCAGACCCTAGGTCTTTTCTATGGCAGACCTCAGCCTGCTGTATGGATTGATGGTCTTGAAGTTTTCCAAGGAAGCATAGCTATCTTAAGACTATTGGGTGGAATCGCCTTATTCGGCTTACTCATTGCTTTCCTGTTGAATTCAATCAAAGGATTAAAGAGTGGAGTACTCTTTCCACGAAAAAACATAAGTATTCTGTTCTGGGCAGCTGCAGCATCATTTATATTCCTCTTCTGTAATACCAATATTGATCTTGTGCTTGGTAAACGAGTGTTTCAGCTTGATATACAAGAGATACTTGTTCCTACTGTAATTTGCGCATTTGCCATAATGTATAAAGTTGCATGCAAGGTAAGCGAAGAAAACAGTCTCACAATCTAAATAAGGAGGAATCATGCCGATAATAGTAAACGTTGACGTAATGCTGGCGAGGAGGAAAATGTCCTCCGGAGAGCTGGCGGAGAAGGTGGGAATCACTCAGGCGAACCTGTCGATCCTCAAGACAGGCAAGGCGAAGGCTGTGCGCTTCTCTACCCTGTCCGCTCTCTGCAAGGCACTGGACTGCCAGCCCGGTGATCTCCTTGAGTATCAGCCGGGAGAAGAAGATTCTTCCGATGAGCAATAATGGCACAGGCTTTGAATAAAAGCCTGACAGACAGAATATTCAATCTTAACAAATACACGAATCAGCTGATGTCCCCAAACATCAAGAAATTACGGTTGATAGGCGGCATGATGTTCATCATGCTGCCTGTCATCATGAACGCTCAGGAAAACATCAGGGAAGCAACACTGTTGCAAGACATTGAAAGGCTTGGAGAACGGGCCGTGAGAGATAATGTCATAAGCAATGAAGAGCGGCAGGAAATACTCGGCTTTGTCAGAGATTCGCTGCCTGAATCCACCGACCTTAAGGTCAAGGCGCTGGAACAGATAAGGGATGAGCTTGACGAGCAGTATGCCGAAATGATCCGCAATGCCCGGCAGAAGTTGGATGAGGCCGGATATATAGGACGGGAGATGATCCCGGACAGGCTGTTTGAACCGTCCGACTATGTGAGTCCGGAGGAGAGACGCCGGGCAAACGAAGAAAGGGCTATAGCTGGAGCTGCCATAGACAAGTATGAAATTCTGAAGCATGTAAAGCCCCTGAAGATGAAGCCATGGCTCAGGACCACATTGAGGATGTTTTTCGGCAGAGGAGTAAACCAGCGGCCGGAACGATGGGACTACACCGTCGTCCCGCAGATGGGCGGAGTCTATGACATCATAATGCCGGGCGGTAAGCCGGACGACAGTTGGAGAGACATGCCTGAAATGGTCTATGATCCGCACCCCGACAGGCATTTCAGACGATAAAAATATTGCGATGATATATCTGTTTAGATTTTAGAAATCATTCACTGTCATGCTGAACGAAGTGAAGCATCTTTACAATATAGATTCTTCGCTAGCGCTCAGAATGACAGTCTGCATTATTGTAATATTCAACGTGTTGCTGACACTGCAAAACCATATAGTGTCAGCAACATAAACTTTTCACAAAAAACTAACTTACAGAATATTACGCAAAAGGGACGTTGCCGACACTTCTAAGAGATGAAGCGTCGGCAACATTTATAATGTAATTTCACTTTCGCAAGTCTCATTAACCTTCAATTAACCAACAACATATTGTTACATACGAAACTAAAGTAATGTAAATTCCAGACCAGCCATGAAGCTTCTGCCGGGCATCGGATATCCGCTGACAAGTTCGTAGTGGGAATCCAGAATATTTCTTGCTGCCAGCCGTACCGTAATGACTCCTGCATTCCTGATCCTGAATGGTCTGTCGAGATTCAGATCAAGAGTATTCCAGTCTGCCAAAGCTCCTGCACTGTCTGTTCTTCCTGCCTTCATGTTCCAACGCGGATTGAATTCAAGGCCATTCCATGCCACTGTTGCATCAAGCACAACAGAATGCCTCGCGACATATGGAATCTGCCGGCCGAAAGTATAGCTGTCAGGTGTCATATCCACAGCCGACTGGAATGAATATTTCGCATCAAAAGAGAATTTCCAGGCGGCTGATGCATAAGATGTTCCGGCCACTGCATCAAATCCTGCCGAACGTACCTTGCCAATATTGTATGGAAGCCATATATTCGGGTCCTCAACCGTAGGTGCCGATGTGATCTTGTCGGTCAGGCTGTTGTAAAATCCGTCTAACTTGGCCTTTAACAGCCAAGTCTGCGACAGCTGTCGGTTGAAGTCGAATCCGACATCAGTCAGCCATGCATCTTCGGGATTGAGGTCCGGATTTCCATAACCGACATAATAAAGTTCATTGAATGTCGGTACACGATAGGCCCTTCGGGCGAATGCGACCATATCAAGGCCTTCGGCAAGAGTGAGACGCATGTCAACGGAAGGAGAAAAGGCATTACGCGAACGTGCACCGGAATCAAAGGCTCCGTTATATTCCAAGGCAATATTGGCCGAAAGGCACTTCAGACGGAAAGAAGAAGTCAAAGATCCGGATGCCGTAAAGCGGGAAGCCTGGTAATTTGTGGATTTCAGCCCGTCCCACTGTATGTCGGCGGCAAAAGAGACGTTCCACCAGCGGTTTATCCGGAAAAGGTGTGACGAATTCAATTGAAATTCGGTCTGGCCGTAACGGCTGTCGCCCCATGAACTCGAATAGAATATGTCATCATATGCCCCTTTCGCGCTGACCTGAAGGCTGTACAACTGCGAAAACTTCTTCCTCAGAAGTCCTTGAACGAACACATTCATATCCTTCTGACGGTCATCTGAAGGCCATGACACAGAGCCCGGCGTTCCTCTGTCGGACGTATTGAAATATCCTTTGATATGATAGTCTCCGGAATCCATGAGACCGAAGAGATCAAGCCCTGCCCGCACTTGACGTATGTCATTATTCTGTCTTACGGCATCGTCGCCGTATTTGAAGTCTCCTTTACTTATGATTCCGGCTGCATTGGCCGAAAGAGCAAGATTTTCAGATAGTCGGAAATCGAATCTGGCAGAAGGAAGCCAAGTTCCGAACGAGCCGCCTGCGAATTTCACAGATGCTCTTACCGGGAGCCTGTCGAACGACGGCCTGAGCGTCCGGAATGAAAGACTGTTCTGTGCATAATCAATTATTGCTGCTTCATAGTTTTCTACACCCATCATTCCGAGGTCATTCTGACCCGATTGGACGTTTCCGACCTTCACCCCATCTATATAAATGGAAGTGTGAGGGCTTCCGAAGCCTCTCAGGCTCACTGTCTTTAGGCCTGCAAAGCCGCCGTAGTCACCAAGGATGATTCCCGGACTCTGATGAAGGATTTCTGAAATTAAAAATGAATTTCTGACGGCAAGGGTATCAGTCCTCGACACCACAACACCTTTGTCAGCTGTAACAGTCACGGGCTGAAGAGAATCCGTGACATGTTCCGGCAGTCCTGCAGACAGCAGTCCCACCGCGATCAAGATAGAGTTTAACATTATTTAACGCCTTACAGAAACCTGCCCCCGGGCTTCTTTGTCTGACTTACCATGGCAGGTCTTCGGACTCGCCCCCAATCCTTGCTCCTTCTCACACGACTGATGCGTGCAATGGATTGTGCAAGGACGATAGGACATACCGCTGCGGGCACAGTTCCGGCATTGCACCGGATTCCCTTTTCAAGACTGCCGTCTCACCATGATCCGGCGCAAAGGTAAACATTTTAAAGAAAATCC
>JAFUQW010000058.1 GCA_017472115.1 Bacteroidales bacterium
TACAACATCGCCTTTTCGTGCAAGGCTCGCTCCGTCATATGATGGCAGTTCCTGGCCTGAACCTGTGGCATATCCTCCTCCGTGGAGCCATACCATGACCGGGCGTTTCTTGCCGTCGTTTATGCCAGGAGTCCATACGTTTGCTCTGAGGCAGTCTTCGCCAGGGAAACCATCGTTCCAAGCAAACGAAAATCCAAGTTCGTCGCTTGCCCAACCTTTTCTTACCTCCTGCGGTGCTGTAGGACCGTAGGCTCTGCTGCTTCTCACACCTTCCCAGCTATCGGCCGGTTGAGGTGCCATGAATCTTTCCGCTTTTGCATAGGGGATGCCTTTGTAAGTGTAGATGCCTTGTTCTATGTAACCTGCTACTTTGCCGGTCGCAATCTGGACTACCGTTGTCTCTTCCGAGCTCAGAAGTTCTGAGGCAAGCGTCTTTCTGCCGGTCTTTTGGCAGCAACCTATGGCTGCCAGGGCGGCAAGTGCAATGGAGAATAGGGTTCTGGTGTTCATGTGTCGTGATGTATGTGGTTATTATTTTACAAATTTCGCTTTATTATCACTTCGGGGTTTTTCAATGCGTATTTTTGGTTTTCTGCCTCGTTCAATATGTTTGGAGGGGTTTTTCTATTTGTTTAAATGTTTTTCCGTATGTTCAAATGCCGTGGTAGGGAGTGATGGTTCATGTTTTTTTGGCTAATTTTGATTTTCAATGGAAGACTTTATGAAAAGACTGTTTTATATTATCTGCATTGTCGCTTTGGCAGGATGCGTCAGGAGGGCTGCCGAGGACGTGTATTCTGATCGTGAACCGCTACAGATCGCCAATGATCTTTCCAACCAGAAGGTGTCTTCTTTTGCTGAGGATATCAACGGCCATATCTGGATAGGTACATTCCGAGGTCTCAACAGGCATAATGTGCACGAATATCACCAGTATTTCTGTACTGATGCGGAGTGTTCGCTTCCTGACAATCAGGTGCAGTGTATGCTGAAGGATTCAAAGGGGCGACTTTGGGTTTCTACGGTCAACGGTATGGCTCTTTATACCGATAAGGATGATTTTACCAGGATTCCCATGGAGACGCAGAGCCGTAATTCTGTGCAGATTCTTGAGGATAATGCCGGAAGGATTTTCATAAACACTTCCGTTTCTTTGTGTGAATACAATGAGGAAAGGGGAGTGTTCGAGGATAAGATGCTTCTTGTGGGGCAGGATGCGCCACCGGTCAGTGCCTGCTTCATTACTCCTGATAATGACCTTATACTTGCAGGAGCATTTTCGTTAAGACGTTATGATCTGACTACGATGCAGCTTGAACATACTGTTTCTTTAGAAGGATTTCCGACTTATTTCGGAATGACCCCGCAGGGAATCCTATGGGTAAGTTCTCATTCCGGTATCATGTTGTATGACACCAATACATCATCTTTCATTGACGTTCCCTCAGTTTTCAAAACGCATCCTATCTTTTCGGAAGCCGTTGTTACGTATGCACACTTCTCGTCTGCCAAGGTCGTATATATAAATACCGAAAAGCATGGACTGTTCGTATATGACAGCGAGGGAAATACTCTTAAGCATCAGTCCGAGAATGGCTTTCCGTTTCAGGTGCCGGATGTGAAGATCACCTGTATGTATACGGATACCCGCGGCAATCTTTGGATAGGAACATATGATCAGGGTTACCATGTTGTTTACAGTTATCAAGGACGTTTTAATAATGACGGCTGGCTCAAGTTGAGCTTGGGCAAGAAGTCTGTCATTTCTGTGGATTGCGACAGTCAGGACAATCTCTGGATATCAACTTTGATGGATGGATTGTATAGGTATAATCTTAAGGAGCAGATGTTTGATAAGATCGACCTGGCA
>JAFUQW010000059.1 GCA_017472115.1 Bacteroidales bacterium
TGTTGGCATAGATTACGGAAGGAAACGTGTCGGAGTCGCTGTGAGTGACCCGCTCGGAATCTTTGCATCTGCATTGGATACGGTCCAATCTGCAAAGATAATAGATTATCTTAAAAAATATGCGGAAAATGAGAATGTCGTACGCTTTGTCGTCGGCTATCCCATCAATATGGACGGCCGTCCTTCAGAAGCGGCAAAGGACATCGATATTTTCCTGAAGCATCTTGCAAAGGCCTTCCCGGATATCCCGGTTGTGCTTGAGGATGAGAGGTTTACCTCTGTTCTTGCGCACAGGGCCATGATTGACGGAGGCATGAAGAAGCAGGACCGCATGAAGAAGGAATCAGTTGACAAGATCAGTGCGGCCATAATCTTGCAGTCATATATGGACCGGCAGAAATGACCCTTTCATCTTGAAATGGCATTGTCGCTGTCGTCCTGAACGTCCTTCAGCACTGTCATCCTGAACGAAGTGAAGGATCTTTATTATAGATTATAGTAGAAACTTAAAAAACAAAATATGATACTACCGATATACTTATACGGCTCGGATGTCCTCCGCCGCGAGAACGTCGATGTCGATCTCAACGACAAGGAGGGCATTGCCAAGCTTATCTCCGATATGGAGGAGACCCTCAAGGTCGCTGACGGATGCGGCCTTGCAGCCCCTCAGGTGGGTGTGAACAAGAATCTCGTCATCGTTGACGGTTCCGACCTTACAGAGACATACGACTATCTCAAGGATTTCAAGAGAATCATGATCAACCCTGTTGTTCTCGAAGAAAGCGAAGAGACCTGCGAATACTCCGAGGGGTGTCTCAGTGTCCCCGGAATCTATGCCGAAGTGCGTCGTCCTTCGAAGATAAAGGTGGAATATTACAACGAAAAGCTTGAGAAGGTGGTCGAGGAGTTCGACCGTTTCGGCTGTCGCATGGTCCAGCACGAGCTTTCTCACCTTGATGGCAACCTTTTTGTTGACAATGTGACTCCGATCCGCCGCAAGATGATTGCGCGCAAACTGCAGGCCATCGCTAAGGGCTCGGTACAGACAAGATATAAATCCAAAAGATAATTCTTTGTCATTTCGACTGAACGAAGTGAGTGGAGAAATCTAAATGCAAATATTATGGGAGCATTTCACGCATATGACATCAGAGGAATCTATAATGTAGATTTCGACAGGGAGGTGGCCTACAAGGTGGGTTATTTCCTTCCTGAACTTCTTTCCGCAGACAAGGTCCTTGTGGGAAGGGACGCCAGAGTCTCGTCTCCGGAGATTCACGACTGGCTTTTGAAAGGAATCACCGATGCCGGCGCAGATGTCTATGACATAGGCCTCAGCACCACTCCTATGGTGTATTTCGGTACGGCGAATTACGGGTTCAAGGCATCAGTGCAGATCACGGCTTCTCATAATCCTGCCGAATACAACGGACTGAAGGTCTCACGTGAAAACGCCCTTCCGGTAGGTCTTGACACAGGTCTGGGGCAGATCCGCGACTGGATCGACGAGGGTCGTCCATGCACACCGGCTGCTGTCAAGGGACAGGTTCATCCGATGGATATCCGCAAGGACTATCTCGATTTCCTTCTTAAATATAAAGGGGACTGGTCGGGGCTGAAGATTGCGATGGACGTGTCGAACGGAATGGCTTCACTCTTTGTACGCGATATTTTTGGCGATCAGCCTGCCTATATATATGAGGAGATGGACGGAAGCTTCCCTAACCATGAGCCGAACCCGCTTATACCGGCCAATGTTGAGGCTTTGAAGAAACTTGTTGCCGAGACAAAGGCGGATATCGGAGTCATCTTCGACGGTGATGCCGACCGTGTGATGTTCGTCGATGAGAACAGCCGCTTCATCTCACCTGACCTTATGATTGCCGTGCTCGGACATTATTTCCTCGAGGAGAGAGGAGAGAAGGGATATATCCATCAGGATATCAGAAGTTCGAAAGCTGTGGGAGAGTATCTCGCACCTATGGGCGGCGTGATGAATACATGGCGTGTGGGACGTGCATATGCGGCCCTGAAGCTCCGCGAGCTTGACGGGGTTTTCGGAGGCGAGCTTGCCGGTCACTATTATTTCCGCGACTTCTTCTATTCGGACAGCGGACTTCTCGCGGCTATCCTCATCCTGAATGTTGTGGCAAAGATGAAGGCGCAAGGCATTTCTCTCAGCCAGCTGATCGCACGCATTGAGAAATATCAGAACTCGGGAGAGATCAATTTCCGTCTCGAGGACAAGAAAGGCGCTATGGATGCCGTGCGTGACTATTTCATGTCACAGGAAAAGGCGACCGCATATATGGACTTTGACGGTTATCGTGTGGAATTCCCTGACTGGTGGTTCAACATCCGTCCTTCCAACACCGAGCCTTACCTCCGCTTCCTCTGCGAGGCTACCTCCAAGGAACTCCTCGACGAGAAGGTTGCCAAGGTGCGTGAAATCATCGCATCTTTCGGTGGCAAGTAGCTTGGCATCAAGTGCGGTTTTATTATAAAAGTGCTCGCGATACCCACAAGAAACAGGGTATCGCGAGCACTTTCGCTATATTTTTGCACTCGATGAGTGAGATTACTCCCACTCGATGGTAGCGCTTGGCTTCGGAGAAAGGTCGTAGCAGACGCGGTTCACATTCGGAACCTCAGCGAGTATGCGGTCGGTGATCTTCAGGAGAATCGGCCACTCGATCTGCTCGATTGATGCTGTCATGGCGTCTATTGTGTTGACGGCACGTATTATCACAGGCCAGTCGTATGAACGTGCGTTGTTGCGTACACCCACAGACTTGAAGTCTGGAACGACTGTGAAATACTGCCATACCTTCTTGTCGAGACCAGCCTTTGCAAATTCCTCACGGAGGATCGCGTCTGCCTCACGAAGTGCCTCAAGGCGGTCGCGTGTGATCGCTCCGAGGCATCTTACACCGAGTCCCGGACCTGGGAACGGCTGACGGTAAACCATCTCGTACGGAAGTCCGAGTTCAACTCCGCATGCGCGTACCTCGTCCTTGAAAAGCTGCTTGAGCGGCTCTACAAGTTCGAACTGGAGATCTTCAGGAAGTCCTCCTACATTATGATGTGACTTGACCATCTTTGCAGTCTTGGTGCCGCTCTCCACGATGTCGGGATAGATGGTACCCTGTCCGAGAAAGTCGATGCCGTCCAGCTTGCGTGCCTCTTCTTCGAACACGCGGATGAATTCGCCGCCGATGATCTTTCTCTTCTGCTCAGGGTCTGCAACACCTTCAAGAAGTCCGAGGAAACGGTCAGTTGCATCGACGTATATGAGGTTGGCGCTAAGCTGGTTGCGGAATACCTCAATCACATTTTCCGACTCACCCTTGCGCATGAGACCGTGGTTCACATGCACGCATACGAGGTTATCGCCGATAGCCTTGAGCAGGAGCGCTGCAACGACAGAACTGTCAACACCTCCCGAGAGAGCAAGGAGAACCTTGCGGTCACCGACCTGACGGCGTACAAGCTCGATCTGGTCTGCCACGAAATTCTTCATGTTCCAGTTCGCTTCTGCCTTGCATGTGTCGAATACAAAGCTCTTGACTGCATCCTTGACTGCGTCCTCGTCGTTTCCGAACTGAGGAAGCTTCACTTCGCAGAGAGCCTTGTCGTGTCCTGCCGCCATCACAGGGTAACCTGCTTCATATATTTCGGGAAGGACATCGATCGCTACGCCGTCGATAACATTGTTAGGGCCACCGTTGATGATGATGCCCTTTACATTCGGCAGAGCTTTGAGTTCAGCTGCAGTGATGTCATGGGGATAGATTTCGCTGTAAACGCCTAAAGCACGGATTGCTCTGGCAACCACTGTGTTCTCGTGACTGCCGAGATCCAGAATTACGATCATGTCCTGTTTCATATTTTCTAACCTTTATTATGTTAATCTGATGTTCCTAACTCGTTTCTTCTTTCAGGGACGTGCAAAAATATGAAAATATTTCAACGTTACCCTTTCCCTAAATCCCTTTCCTCGGGAAAGGGACTTACTTTCGCTTCGCTTTAAGTTTCTATCCTTTATTATGTTAATCTGATATTCCTGACTCGTTCCTTCTTTCAGGGCGTGCAGAAATATGAAAATATTTCGACGTTACCCTTCAGGGGAGTGCATCATATGTTGCTGAATTCGGGCGCAAAAATAAAAAAAGATTGGAAAATATTTTATAAAAATATCTACTTTTGCAAATCTTTTTCGGACGGGTTTTCCGGACGGACGGTAGTATGCTGTCAAAAGACTAATTATCAATATTATGCAGGATATCAGAAACATAGCGATCATCGCCCATGTCGATCACGGAAAGACGACTCTCGTTGACAGGATGATCTATCAGGCGCGTCAGGCACGCGAGCAGGAAAAGTTGGGAGAACTTATCCTTGACAACAACGACCTCGAAAGGGAACGAGGCATAACCATACTTGCAAAGAATGTATCAGTAGTATATAAAGGTATAAAGATCAATGTCATTGATACTCCGGGCCACAGCGACTTCGGTGGTGAAGTGGAAAGAGTCCTCAACATGGCGGACGGAGTGATCCTTCTCGTGGATGCTTTCGAGGGATGTATGCCGCAGACCCGTTTCGTGCTTCAGAAGGCCATCGAGATGGGCAAGAAGCCGGTGCTGGTCATCAACAAGGTTGACAAATTGAACTGTCGTCCGGAAGAGGTACAGGAAGAGGTGTTCGATCTCATGTTCAGTCTCGGAGCTACCGAGGACCAGCTTGACTTCAAGACGGTTTACGGCAGTGCAAAGCAGGGATGGATGTCACATGACTGGAAGCAGCCGACCAATGACATCACCGCCCTTCTCGATACCATCCTCGAGCAGATTCCTGCGCCGGAATATCGTGAAGGTACACCTCAGATGCTGATTTCGTCACTTGAATATTCTCCATACGTGGGTCGTATCGCAGTGGGTCGCGTGACAAGAGGCGTGCTCCAGGCCGGAATGAACATAACCCTCTGCAAGAGGTACGACATACAACAGAAGCAGAAGATCAAGGAACTCATGATATTCGACGGACTGGGCAAGTCAAAGGTTGAGGAGGTGCAGTGCGGTGACATCTGTGCCGTGGTGGGACTTGAAGGATTCGAGATCGGTGATACTGTGGCGGATTTCGAGAATCCTGAGGCTCTTCCTCCGATCGAAGTCGATGAGCCTACCATGAGCATGCTTTTCTGCATCAACAACTCGCCGTTCTTCGGTCGTGAGGGCAAGTTCGTGACTTCGCGTCACCTCAAGGAAAGACTTGAGAAGGAACTTGAGAAGAACCTTGCACTCCGAGTGAAGCCGGGTCCTAATGCCGATTCGTTCGTAGTCTATGGACGTGGAGTCCTTCATCTTTCGGTCCTTATCGAGACCATGCGTCGCGAAGGTTTCGAACTGCAGGTAGGGCAGCCTAAGGTCCTTGACAAGACAATCGGAGGGCAGAGGTGTGAGCCTATCGAGAATCTTACCATAGACCTTCCTGAAGAGTTTGTCGGAAGGGCTATAGAAATGGTTACCCGTCGCAAGGGTGCCCTTATCCAGATGGAGGGCAGGGGAGACAGGACACATCTCGAATTCGACATCCCTTCACGTGGACTTATGGGACTCAGAAGCAATCTTCTGACAGCAACCCAGGGAGAAGCCGTGGTAGCGCACCGTTTCAAGGATTATGAGCCATACAAGGGAGACATCGAACGCCGTACGAACGGCTCTCTCGTATCTCTCGAAACCGGACTCTCGGTTGCATATTCCATGGACAAGCTTCAGGACCGCGGACGTTTCTTCATAGAGCCGGGCGTGGATATATATGAGGGTCAGGTGGTAGGAGAGCATACCCGCGAGCGAGACCTTAATATAAATATATGCAAGACCAAGAAACTCACGAACATGCGTGCATCAGGAAGTGACGACAAGGTGATGCTTCCACCTCCGATAGTGTTCTCTCTTGAGGAAGCTTTGGAGTATATTCAGGAGGACGAACTTGTTGAGGTTACTCCTAAGTCAATGAGGTTGAGGAAGATAATTCTGAATGAACTGGAGCGTAAAAGAAAAAGTTCGGATATAAATTGTTAATGAGAAAAGTTTTTGTTACCTTTGCGGGCTCAAATCTGTTTACGGGTCGGAATGGACAATAATTTTATCATACCTTTAAATGGATTGGCGGCCGGGGAAAGTCGTTTTTCCTGGCATGCCGGCAAGGAGTTCTTCGACAGTTATGGCAATTCCGAAATTCTTGCTGCAGACATTGATGTTGAGGTGTCTGTGGAGAAGTCCGGACGTTACATGGGCGTTGACTGCGACCTTGAAGGAAGCGTTACGGTGGAGTGTGACAGATGTCTCGACGAGCTTGACCTTCCGGTGGAGACTCAGGTGAGGCTCAGTGTGAAGTACGGCAGAGAGGAGAATTCGGAGGATCATCAGGAAGGGGAAAGAGAGGTCATATTCGTTCCGCAGGATGATGCGGAGCTGGACCTGAGTCAGATAATTTATGACTATGTATGCCTCTCGTTGCCGATGCAGCGTACGCATGATGAGGGAGGATGCAATCCGGCAGCGATGAAATATTACAGCGCCCCCGACGGATACGACATCTTCAATGAAGAAGGGGAGATGAACCCTTTTGCCGCCCTGAAGGACATGTTTAAATGATTATTAATAATTAAAAAATATAGAAAATGGCACATCCAAAACACAAAGCCTCAAAGCAGAGGCGTGACAAGAGAAGAACACACGACGTGGCAGTAGTGCCTACGCTCGCTACATGTTCAAA
>JAFUQW010000060.1 GCA_017472115.1 Bacteroidales bacterium
CCACGAAGAACGAGGGCCAGTCTGGCAGCAAGACGTCCGAGCACGAGGTCGGTAGCATCGATGACAACCCACTCTTTCTTGATATCACCTGCCTTGAGGGATACCGTTTTGTAGCTCTGTGTGTCCATCTTGTACTTTTAAATGGTTAATACTTAATAAAAAATCTTTGCGATCCCTACACTACATAGGGGGCGCAAAGATAGAAATAATTTTTGGTTTGGCAAAATTTTATGGAATTCAGACAAAAACGGGAGGCCCGGCCGGCCTCCCATAATGATTTCATGGAATGTTTCAGAATCTGACACCAAGCTTGAGTACCGGCATTTCGAACACTCTTATGCTCTGATGAGATGCCGTATATACATCAAATCCTCGCGGTGCCATCTGTATTATGTCGTAACGGTATGATCCCGGATGGAACTCGAACCCGAGCACCAGCCCCGGCGCCACACTGTATTCGACACCCGCCACAAGAGCTGCCTTCCCGCAGAGGGCCTGGCCGATGTTCGTGCCTGACTGATAAAGATGGAGATCATCTCCTGCCCCGTCCTCACCAATGTAAGGTTCCATGGTCACGAGTCTTGCCATCTGATAGGTCAGAGCAACTCCTAAATACGGATGAATCCTTGGGTTGAACAGTTTGAAATAGCGGCTTGTACCGAGAGTCACATACCAGTTATGGGATGTCTGGGCGTTGATGTACTGCTGATCCGGAATGATCATGTCCGGTACCGATGTGTCGCCCTCAACATAGTCTCTCGAAGGAGTCAGGTCGATATTGACACCGAAGGAAGTGTTGAGTTCCCAATGGTCGGTGAGGAACACCTTGGTCTGAATTCCTACGATACTGAAACTGTTGTTGTTGAATCCGCTTATGTTAAGATACTGACTCATGTTGCCCGAAGCATCCGTGCTTCCGTTCGGAAGGCCGATGGAGCCCTCCGTGGTGGAAATCTTCGGAACAAGGTATGAATTGAGGTCCTCGTTAAAGAAACCGCTGTTGCCGACTACCATAGAAACCTGCCACTGTCCCTTCTGTGGAATATAGTCTTCATCCGACACCCAGCTTCCGGGTTGCGCCATGAGAGGCGCAACCGTCAAAGCCGTCAGTAATATTGTGCAAAGTTTCCTGATCATTGCGATTGATTTAGTTTCGTTAACAATTAGGCTGCAGGTGTCTCAGGTGCAGGATCCTCTGGGATTTCCTCTTCCCCATAAATGAGGGCTATAGCAGCTTCAAGTTCTTCAGATGCCTTCTCAAGTTCAGCCTGAGCCTCTTCGAGTTCAGCTTCTGCATCTTCATAGTCTCTTTGTGCCATTGTGAGAGCTGTCACAAGACCATCAAGAATGCCCTGAAGAGTCTCCTCTGCAGAAATAATATCATCTTCCTTCAATGCCACAGCTTCTACTGCGTCTTCATATGCCTGCTCAAGAGCCTCCACAAGAGCCTCAAGATCAGCAGCAGAATTTGAAGGATCGGCCTTAAGACAGAATGTCTCGATTATATCCTCAAGATTAGTCAGCTTTTCATCGAGAACTGTCTTCTTGTCTTTAGCAGCAGTATATTCCGCATAGTAAGCCTTGTATTCTTCAATGACAGCAGGAACAGTCTTCTCAATCTCAGCCTTCAAAGCATCAAGCTCAGCATTCTTAGTCTTTACATACTCGATGAACTCAGCCTTTGCTGTCTCTATAGCCTTGATATGATCAGGAATAGCCGCATAATATGCTTCATCTTCTGCATCATCAATATCAAGATCAAGCTTCTCCATATATATATCTGCGAGATATCCCTGACCACTTGCAAATTCAATATAGTCTATCTCACTCTGAGCCGGGATCTTATACTCAAACATATCGACAAATGTATCATAATCAGGAAGAACATAAGGCCATTCCGAATTATCATCTGCGTAAAGGTAGCAATTATCACTTGTTCCATCTTTGAAGTAAACCGTAACTTCAGCTTCATACCAAAGGGTATTTGCAGTCTGAACCAATTCTCCCGGGATTTGGGAAGCGACATCTTTCCAGACAAAGAAATCCTTGTCAACAAGATCGGCAGCAACCACTTCAACAAGTTCATCTCCATCGGTGAGGAATTCCGGAACATAATAGATGTCAAGATCCAAAGTTCCATAATCCGAACCATCATATGCATAAAGGTTTACTGCATACTCGACATCACCGAAAGAACCTGAAGGACGTAACATATCATCAACCGGTCCGTTCAAAGCATTGACAGCTACCTGAAGTCCGGTCCTGAGATCATCCAGACGGGTTACCCATTCATTCCTATATTCTGTGCTGAAATTAGGATACTTGGCATAGAATTCAGCCCAGATGATGGCATACTTGTTATCAAGATCGTACTTCTTGTCGGCGTATGATTTATCTATACCTGCATATAAAGATTCAGCAGCATAATAACCTCCGGCATAATCATACAGTTCCTGATCTTTGATCCACTGTTCCTGAGCAGCAGCCCAGATACTTTCCGGATCGGTCTTCACCTCAGGATCAGGATTCTGATAATCATCCCTCGCCTTCTTGATATCTGCAAGAGCCTTTACATACAAAGCATGCTTTGTCTTATCTTCATCTGACGCAGCTGCCTCGACATAAGTTGCCTCGAAGGTTTCCATCTCAGCTTCTGTCGCATCCGCTGTCTTTTCTGCAACCTCGATAGCCCTGTCTCTCTTTTCCTTGGCAGCTTCATTTACATAATAAGCCTTATCGTACTTTGCCTCAGCTGCAGCATATTTGGCTTCCGCATCCTGATAGCCCTTAGCCCTCTCTGCCGTGAGAGTTGCCAATTCACTATCATATGCATTCTGAATCTCCTCCTCCTGGATCTGATCGACAGTGAGCCTTACCTCTTCTGCCTCATACTCGGCGATACCGGCCTTGAATGCCTTGAGAGCTTCATTATAGGTTGCAACCTCTTCCACAAAGTCGTAGTCCTCAGGATAACCGTTATCAACGGTATATTCGTGTTTTGCGAAATAGGCAAGATAATCTCCCGTCTTGGTAGCTGCGACTGCGTCGTTATATCTCTCAAGAGATGCAAGATAATCTTCAGCGCTTTCCTTCTTTGCTATTTCAGCTTCCGAAGCTTCGTTCCAATAGAGATCATAGTGCTTAAAGTACATATCAGCATACTTATATTCCATAATCGCATTATCGAATATCCTTATGACCTCATCCTCCTCACCATAAGCATATGAATTGCCTATTATCTGAAAATCACCAAGTACATCGTTCTTGATCTGAACGTCAGGCACCGTGATATATTCAGAAATAGCATATGGATTCTGAATCTTTTTGAAAAGACCGGTTCCCCAATCCTCAGGATCATCTGATGAATTGTCATAATCCAGAAGGTAACCTGTCGTATTCTCATAAAGATCTATACTCTCATTCAACTGACTGACAGCTTTCTCAGTTTCAGCTTCCTTATCCTCCCTTTCCTTCTCGAGTACCTTCATTTCTTTATCAAGAGCCGCGATTTCCTCCTCAAGCGCCGCTCTTTCCGCATCCCAATCAGTCAGGTCAGGATCAAGCTCCAGAAGAGCCTCCATTTCTGCCTGAGCCTCCTTAAGACCTTCGAGCTCTGCCTGATACCTTGCTATAGTCCTGGTCTGAGCACGAACTGCCACATTCTTTGCTTCTGCCTCGTCAACTGTAGCAAGTGCCTTTGTCAAAGTCTCTGTTGCATCCTCAAGATTCCTTGTCTTTTCGACAACAGCTGCCTTAGCACTCTTGACTGTCTGAAGAAGACTATTAAGGTATGACTCCTGCTCAAAAGTAAGAGTATTACGGGCAAGTTCTATATCAAGAAGCGCCTGATCATAAGAGAGCTGAGCCTCTTCAAGACGCTTGAGTACATCAAGCATCTCGATCTTGAATTCCTCTGCCGCGAGTGCAGCCTGCCGCTCTGCATCAGCCTTGGCAGCCTCCTGAGCCGCTATCTGATTCTCAAGTGCAATAAGAGCAAGCTGATTATCAGTAGAAATACCTTCATTAATCAATTTTTCGCGCTCAGCACGATACTGAGCCGCAAGAGCCTCTGCCTCAACATAGGCAACTCTTGCCTCCTCCTGTTTAGCTATAGCCTCCTGCACCTTTGCCTGAGCAAGTACGAGTGCAGCATCTGCTTCAACCTTAGCTGCCTGCGCTGCCTGAAGCGCTGTCTGCGCCCTCAGCAGTTCGGCTTTAGCACCGCGAAGATCCGCGATTCCTTCCGGCTCGATGTTCTCGATACATCCGGACACCAACAGAGTTCCCACTGACAACATGGTCGCAAGAACTAGTTTAGACCATTTTTTCATAGAGAATAGTGTTGACCTTGAGGTTAATATTTTCGGATGAAAACGCAAGGTCTGAAATCATTTTCATCCGTTTTCAGGAATAGAGTTTAATATTTTTCAAAAAACATGGCTCCAAAGTTAATTATTTTCATCAAAAAATCAAGTGTTTTTCTTTAATTTTTTAATAAATTTCATAAACATTTTACTAAATCCACCGATTACTTAACCCCAAAAAACAAGAAAAGATGACCATCAGGCCACCTTTCTATCTTCATATTTTCCATGCCTTCCCGTCAGATGGAAAGGACGTTGAGAACATTGATAAGCTCACGGTCTATCGGCTTGTCGATCCTGATGGCCTTATTGAAAGGAACATAGACTATCTGGTCGTTCTTCACACCGATCATCACGTTGCGCTGACCGTCCTTGAGGGCTTCGATGGCAGCGACTCCCAGGCGGCTCGCGAGGATGCGGTCGTTGGCGGTAGGTATTCCGCCGCGCTGGAGATGGCCGAGAATGGTGACGCGGGCCTCGAACTCAGGATACTCGTGTACGAGACGGTCTGCATAATACTGGGCTCCGCCTGTGCCGTCCTTCTTGCTCTCGGACACGAGGACGATGGAGCTGTTCTTGCTCTTGCGCACTCCCCTGCCGATGAAGGTAGCCAGCTGATCGACATCCGTCTGGTCCTCCGGAATGATGGCTGCTTCGGCTCCGGTTGCAATTGCCGCATTCTGAGCAAGGAATCCGGCATCGCGACCCATCACTTCCACGAAGAAGATGCGGTTGTGGGAGTTGGCGGTGTCACGTATCTTGTCAACACATTCCATGATAGTATTGAGAGCCGTGTCATATCCGATGGTGGTATCCGTTCCGTAGAGGTCGTTGTCTATGGTACCCGGAAGTCCTACACACGGTATGTCATACTCGGCTGCTATGACCTGGGCTCCGGCAAGCGAACCGTTACCTCCGATCACGATAAGGGCATCTATGTCGTGTGCCCTGAGATTCTCGTAAGCCTTGGCCCTGCCTTCCTCGTTCATGAAGCCCTTGCTGCGTGCCGTTCTGAGAATGGTACCGCCTCTGTTGATGGTACCGCTGACACTCTCGGATGTAAAATCCTTGATTTCATTATTGATAAGGCCTTCCCAGCCTCTGTATATTCCCTTGACCTTCCATCCGTTGGAAATGGCAGCTCTTGTAACGGCCCTGATGGCCGCATTCATTCCAGGCGCATCACCTCCCGAGGTGAGGACGCCTATTGTCTGTATCTTTGACATATTCATATTGTTTTCTCATACAAAGTTACAACTTTAGGGCAGAATAAGCCAAACTTTTAGTTATTTTTGCAGTTTTGTTATGAAAATAGGGAATATAGACTTAGGAGAAAAGCCGCTCATGCTGGCACCGATGGAAGATGTGACGGATGCATCGTTCAGATTCATCTGCAAGGAATTCGGTGCAGATATGACATATACGGAATTCGTTTCGTCGGACGGCCTGATACGCGACGCGAAGAAATCGCTTGCGAAGCTTGTCACCTATGACTATGAGGCTCCCATAGGGATCCAGATCTACGGAAACATTCCGGAAGCCATGGTCGATGCCGCCCTGATGGCCGAAAAGGCTGCCGAAATAGCCGGAGGGCATGGCGCCGACCTCATTGACATCAATTTCGGCTGTCCGGTCAACAAGATTGCAAAAAGAGGAGCAGGATCCGGGATGATGAGGGAGCCGGACAAGATGGTCGAAATAACGAAAATGGTGGTGGATGCCGTGAAGCTTCCGGTTACCGTCAAGACCCGCCTCGGATGGGATGAGGACTCCAAGATCATAGTGGAACTGGCAGAGAGGCTGCAGGACGCCGGCATTCAGGCACTGACCATTCACGGCCGTACACGATGCCAGATGTATTCGGGCGAAGCAGACTGGACGCTCATAGGAAAGGTGAAGGAGAATCCGCGCATGCACATACCTGTAATAGGTAACGGAGACATCAATTCCCCCGAAAAGGCTGCACAGGCTTTCGAACGTTATGGTGTTGACGGAGTGATGATAGGAAGGGCCACATACGGCCATCCATGGATATTCCGGGAGATCAGGCACTATCTTGATACCGGCGAGCTACTTCCCCAGATGAGCGTGGAGGACAGGGTCGCCTTAGCCAAGAGACATCTTGCCAAGTCCGTGGAGATAAAGGGCGACAGAGTCGGGGTACTGGAGATGAGACGACATCTTGCCTGCTATTTCAAGGGCCTGCCGGATTTCAAGGAGACGAGGCTGAAGCTTGTGACGCTGAACGACCCGCAGGATCTGTATGAGACATTGGATTATGTTGCAGGACGCTGGGGTGACCATGAGGCACCTGTTGCGGGGAATGTTTATGATTTGTAGAATGAATGTTTAATACCATGATAGATAAGATACTGCTTTTCCCATATTGGTTTGTGCTAAAGTGCAGACATTTCATGTTTGACCACGGACTCCGTAAAGTCCACAAGGCTGACGTGCCTGTCATCTGCATAGGTAATGTGACCGTAGGAGGTACAGGAAAGACTCCGCATACGGAAATGATCATCAGGACACTCCTTGACACCGACGGATGGAAAGGTAAGAAGATAGCGGTGCTCTCGCGCGGGTACAAGCGTAAGACCAGGGGATTCCAGCAGGTGCCGTCCGACGGTTCCGCTCATCTTTACGGTGACGAGCCGCTCCAGATCAAGAAGAAATTTCCTGATGTGACAGTGGCCGTATGCAAGTCCAGGCATACCGGCTGCGATTTTCTTGCCCATCCTGAAAATCTTCTGACTTCCAAAAAGGCCAGGAAATGCATGAACAAGGAAATGCCTGCTTCAGATCTGATTATTCTCGATGATGCATATCAGCACCGGTCTCTCGCACCTTCAGTCTCGATACTCCTGATCGATTTCAACAGGCCTGTAGCGAAAGACCATCTTCTGCCGTTAGGCCGTCTCAGAGACCTGCCGGAAAGAGTGGGGGCAGCCGACATCGTCATAATTTCAAAATGTCCTAAAGACATCGACCCATGGCAGAGAAGCAGATGGGCCGAGGCCATCGGACTGACAGGATATGACGGAACAAAAGGTTACGGCCTCAGGAAAGACGGCAGCATCCAGCATCTTTTCTTCACGACGATAGGATACGACACGCCGATGGCTGTGTTCCCTGAGGGTGATGCAAGATATGTATATTCCAAGAAACTGATCTTGTTCTCAGGCATAGCCAACGACAAGCCGCTGAGGCATTACCTGAGCAGTTCGTACAAGCTTCTGCGACATTTCGAGTTTTCAGACCATCACAGGTTCAGCCGCAACGACATGACCGGACTGATCCGTGAATCGAAGGCATTCCCGACATCCGTGGTGATGACTACAGAAAAAGATTGTCAGAGAGTACGCGACTGTGACGGACTCCCTGACAACTTCAGGCAAAGACTGTTCTATACTCCTATCAAGAGCGAATTCATCAGCAAAGATGATCACAGGCTCTTTGTAGAGGCACTTACTTCGTTCTTGAAATGACTTCGTTCTGAACCTCGACAGAGGCATCGTGGATCGCATTGAACACTGCAGTGAGGAATTTCTCCGAAAGTCCGTATTCCTCTCCTTTCTCCACGACTTTCGCAAGGACTGCATCCCATCTCGATGTCTGAAGAATGGCGATGTTGCTGTTCTTCTTGTACTCTCCGATCTGGCGGCTGACCTTCATTCTTGATCCGAGGGCATACAGGATATTTTCATCTATGATGTCTATCTTAGCCCTGAGCTGGTCAATGTTTTCCTTCCACTCCCTTGAATCGGAATCATTCTCTCTGACCTTGATCCTGTTGTGAAGCATATCCTTGAGTTCTTCCGGAGTGAGCTGCTGCTTTGCATCGCTGAGGGCGGCCGGAGGATTGCAGTGTGACTCTATCATAAGTCCCTCGAAACCAAGGTCAAGCGAACGCTGCGACAGCTCCAGGATATAGTCCTTGCATCCGGCCATGTGGCTCGGATCCACGAAGAACGGCAGTTCCGGATGACGGCTCCTGAGTTCGATAGCCATCTGCCAGGAAGGATCGTTGCGGTATTTTATCTTGTCAAAAGTCGAGAATCCCCTGTGGATCACTCCGAGTTTCCTTATGCCTGCCCTGTTCAGTCTTTCGAGTGCACCTATCCACAGGTCGAGATCCGGATTGACAGGATTCTTGACGAGCACAGGCATATCGGTATCCCTGAGGGCATCGGCTATCTCCTGAACAAGGAAAGGATTGGCAGTAGTCCTTGCTCCAAGCCATACGAGATCGACCCCGAACTTCAGACATTCATAGACATGTTTCTCACTGGCAACTTCTGTCGCTATCTTCAGGCCATATTCCTTCTTTGCCCTCTGCATCCATCTGAGACCTTCCGTTCCGATACCTTCGAATGAGCCGGGATGAGTCCTCGGCTTCCATATTCCTGCACGGAACACATTGATTCCCAGTTCCCTGAGTCCTTTTGCCGTTTCCATGACCTGTTCTTCAGTCTCTGCACTGCACGGACCTGCGATCACGCTCGGCCTCGGTTCTGTGAACATCCCCCAATCGTAAAGAGGGATGATATCTAATTTCTTGTTTGCCATAGTCTTGCGTTTATCTTATTATACGTCTGATCTTGTTGGACTCCGCAATCAGTCCGCGGATGGATTCTTCATCCCCATCTGCAATCGCGTCACGGAAAGCCTGCATCTTTTCTATATAGGTATCGATCACATGAAGCACATTGACGCTGTTCTGTGTCAGAATCGGGGTCCACATGTCGGGGCTGCTCTTGGCAAGACGCACCGTAGATGAGAATCCTCCGGATGCCAGATCGAAGATATGCTTCTCGTCCTTTTCCTTTTCAAGCACGGTAAGAGCCAGAGCAAAAGAGGTGACATGCGATATATGGGACACATACGCCGTGTGGACATCGTGATTGGACGAATTCATATATATGAGTCTCATGTTAAGGGCCTCATAAAGGTCTTCTATAGTGCGAACGGCCTCCTGAGACGACTCTTCCGCATCACAGATTATGCCCGCATGACCGTCGAAGAGTCCAGGCATGGCTGCCCACGGACCGCTGTACTCCGTGCCGGCCATCGGGTGGGTCGCCACATACTGCCTGCGTGCCGGATGTGTCTTTACGCTGAGGGCGAGATGCTCCTTGGTCGAACACACGTCTATGACCACCTTTTCTGAAGAAGCGATCTTTCCGGCAGACATAGCATGGAAACGGTCCAGGATATCCGGGAGCATCCTGACGGCCGTCCCCACCGGAACAGCCAGAATGACCACATCCGACTCCTCTATGCATACCTCGTATGAGACGACCCTGTCAACGAGCCCTATCTTCTCTGCGGCTGCGGCATTGACCGGCTCGGCTTCCACTCCAAGCACTTCGCTTGCGAAACCCTTCCTCTTGAGGTCAATGGCCATCGATCCTCCTATGAGTCCTAATCCTATGATTCCTACCTTCATTATCGTACTGGCACTTAAAACATTGTCATTCAATTCGTTATTATCCATTCGCTGCCGTCAGACTGCAGCAGCGATTCAAAGTATCTTGCTGGTGGTCAGGGGTTTAGATGCCAGCGAGTGGCGAATCTTCTCTGCGGCGAGGCGGAGGGTTTCGGGCTTGGCGCAGAGGGATATGCGGATGTAGTCCTCGCCGTTGCTGCCGAAGATGAATCCCGGGGTGATGAATACACCCGCCTCATAAAGTATCCTGTCCGACACTACCTGACCTGCAGAATCCCCCACCCTGCCCCAGAGGAACATGCCGGTGCTGTCATGGTCATATTCTGCTCCGAGAAGGTCGAAAATCTCACCCGCCAGAACCCTGCGGCGGCGATACTCATCATTGAGGGCGGCAAACCATTCCGGTCCCTGCTTCAGAGCTTCTATCGCTGCCAGCTGGAGAGGCCTGAACATGCCCGAGTCCATCTGGCTCTTGACTTTCAGTATTTCCGAGATCACCTGCCGATCCGCAGCCACCATTCCGATACGCCACCCCGCCATGTTGTGGGCCTTGCTCAAGGAATTAAGTTCCAGACAACATTCCTTTGCCCGAGGGACGGAGAGGATCGAGAGCGGATTGTCGTTGAGAATGAAGCTGTAAGGATTGTCATTGCATATCATTATCCCGTGACGCAAGCCGAAATCCACGAGACGTTCATAGAGCCGAGCCGTCGCCGGAGCACCTGTAGGCATGTTCGGATAGTTGGTCCACATGATCTTCACTCCGCCATGATCCATCTTCTCAAGGGCATCGAAATCAGGCTGCCATCCGTTGTCCGGCTTAAGGTCATATGTCAGGATCTCAGCCTCGACAAGGTGCGATGCAGAAGAATAAGTCGGGTAGCCGGGATCCGGGACGAGTACCTTGTCGCCTTTATCAAGAAATGCAAGAGAAATAAGCAGAATCGCCTCCTTCGATCCTACGAGAGGCTGGATTTCCGTTGCAGGGTCGAGGCTGACTCCATACCATCGGGCATACCAGTCCGCAAAGGCCTTCCTGAGTTCCGGAATACCGACATAACTCTGATACGCATGATTGCCGGACCGGGACGCCGACTCCTTCAATGCCTCTATCGCCATAAGAGGAGGCATGCCGTCAGGAGAACCTATCCCGAGATTGATCACCGGATCCTCGCCTGCAGATACGCGCTCGGCATTCATTGCCGCTATTTCCTTCAGTTTCCTGGAAAAATAGTATTCCCGGACTGACTCTGTTCTTTTTGCCGGTCTTATTATCATCTCATTATCCTTTACTTATCCACGAAAGCAGCCGTTTTGGTGGAGAAACATCATATTTTGCTGCACTTATCCATGAGAACAGGCGTTTTGGTGGAGAAGATCAACATTTCAAACCGCCGCTACATATTCACCCAATATGGTGAGGTCTTCCATCAGCGGGCGCACTGCCGCGAGAGCCTGCTCGTAACGGGTGTAGTCATCAAATTTTATATCCACGTAGAAGAAATACTGCCATTCCTGTCCGGGTATCGGAAGAGACTGGATCCTTGTCAGATTCATTCCATAGAATGACATGATGGTCAGCACATGGGCCAGCGAACCAGGCGTATGAGGCAGTGTGAAGCACATGGACGACTTGTCAACCTTCGGGCGGTCAACTTCAAGCGAGTCATCAAAAATGAGGAAACGCGTGAAATTCTGCTTGTATGTCTCAATTCCGGGGGCAAGGATCTCAAGTCCATAAAGTTCGGCCGCGAGTTCCGAAGCGACTGCTCCCACTCCCAGAAGTCCGCATTCAGCAACTTCAGCCGCACTTTTCGCCGTATCTTCCGACTCAACCAGACGGATCCACGGATAATCCTTGAAGAATTCGCGTGTCTGATTGATTGCCATGTAATGTGTACGCACTTCCTTTATGTCCCCAATCTTCTGACCGGGGAGAGCCATGAGGTTCTGCTGTATCCTCAGGAACACCTCGCCCTTGATCTTGCGGTCATATCTGCGTAGAAGTTCGAAATTCGGAAGAAGTCCTCCGGATACCGTATTCTCTATCGCCATAACTGCAGCATCCGCCTCACCTGACAAAAGGCTTCTGTAAAGATCTTCGAATGCAGCACATTCCACAATGTCGGGCACGATGTGTCCATGATCCTCATAGAAGAGTCTTGCCGCCTGCTCATGGAAGCAGCCCTTCACACCCTGTATCGCTACCTTTTTATACATAATTCCAAAAAAACGCTGTCCGGCACAGACCGGACAGCATGAATTCATATACTATATTCGACACACAGCTTCCGGTCCATTATCTTTTCTGATAATAGAAATAAAATCCGAAGCTGTTAAATCGATTGTTTCCCATAACGGTCACAAATATAGTTATTTTTTGGTAATGATATATCTGTTTGCACTTCAGAAATCATCCATTCACTGTCATGCTGAACGAAGTGAAGCATCTTTACAATAAAGATTCTTCGCTGCCCCTTCGGCTACGCTCAGGGCTGAAGGCTCAGAATGACAGTTTGTGTAATCATTTATATCGTTACCATTTTTTATCAGATCAGACAGTCATGATGTCTTTTTCCTTAGCTGCCACGAGATCGTCAACCTTCTTTGTGAAAGCGTCGGTCTCCTTCTGCACGAGCTGCTCGTACTCCTTCTGCATATCCTCAGGCATACCGTCCTTGTTGGCTTTCTTGAGCTGCTCGATGGCATCGCGACGAGCGTTTCTCACACTTACCTTCGCATTCTCGCCTGCACCCTTCGCCTTCTTGATAAGTTCCTTACGGCGCTCCTCGGTAAGAGGCGGAACAGTACAGCGGATAGACTCGCCGTTGTTTGAAGGAGTAAGTCCGATATTTGCATCGAGGATAGCCTTCTCGATGAGAGGAATCATCTTCTTCTCCCATGGCTGGATCATGAGAGTCTTAGCGTCAGGAGTGGTAACCGAAGCCACCTGCGGCACAGGAGTAGGGCTGCCATAGTAGTCAACCATCACATTGTTGAATACAAGCGGATTGGCCTTGCCTGCACGATATGTCTTGAGATCCTCTTCGAGGTGATTGACTGCGCTTGTCATCTTGCCCTTCGCGCCTGTCAGGATTTCTTTTGCTTTTGTTATCATGGTTCTTTCGTTTAATTGTTTCTTTATGGTATGGATGTCTCGACTTCGCTCGACATGACAGAATTATACATGCACCAGGGTACCGACCTTCTCTCCCTTGACGAGCCTGGTGAGGTTGCCCTTCTGATTCATGTCAAAGACGATGATAGGCATGTTGCCTTCACGGCAGAGGGCGAAAGCGGTCTGGTCCATGACCTTGAGCCTGTCCTCGATAGCCTTGTCGAAGCTGAGTTCCTCATATTTGACAGCTGTCGGATCCTTCTCAGGATCAGCGGTATAGACACCGTCAACACGGGTACCTTTGAGAAGTGCGTCCGCTCCGATCTCAAGAGCACGAAGAGCCGCACCTGAATCGGTAGTGAAATACGGATTGCCGGTACCGCCTGCGATAAGAGCGACACCACCGCGTTCCATCACTGCAACTGCGTCATCCCTCATGTAGTATCTTGCCACAGGCATCATAGGAGTTGCAGTGAACACCTCTGCCTCGACTCCTGCACTGCGGATGGCCATTGCCAGTCCGAGAGAGTTGATCACAGTGGCGAGCATACCCATCTTGTCGCCGTTCACCCTGTCAAATCCTTTTCCAACGCCCTGAAGTCCGCGGAAGATATTGCCTCCACCTATCACGATAGCCACCTGCAGACCGTTTTTCACAGCTTCAGCGACTTCTTCTGCATAAGCAGCAAGCCAGTTCTCGTCTATTCCCTTGCCTGCGGGGCCTCCAAGGCTCTCTCCGCTCAACTTGAGCAATACTCTTTTATATGTTCCCATATCTGTAATGTTTTCAATAATTCTGACAAACAAAAGTATCGAATTATTATGAAACTTGCAAGAAAGAATATATCTTTGCATGACGTAACAGCAATTTCTGACTGAATATTAACTATTGTAAAAAAGATATGGCTAACATTTTCACATCTTCA
>JAFUQW010000061.1 GCA_017472115.1 Bacteroidales bacterium
GGGGCTCGAACCCTGGACCCCAACATTAAGAGTGTCGTGCTCTACCAACTGAGCTAGGGAAGCATTGCTTCAATATGTCTGCGGATACCCGCTATCAGGCTTTCGCCTTTGTGCTCCCCCAGGGGCTCGAACCCTGGACCCCAACATTAAGAGTGTCGTGCTCTACCAACTGAGCTAGGGAAGCAGTAATTTAAGAACTTTCGTGATTCGTTTGGGGCTCGAACCCAAGACCCCAACATTAAAAGTGTTGTGCTCTACCTACTGAGCTAACGAATCAATCCGTGGTCCCACCTCGGGTCTCTCATGAGCCTTTTCGAATTGGGACTGCAAAGGTACATTTTTTTTCTTACCCTGCAAAATTTTTTCAAGTTTTTTCAGCCTATAGTTTCCAATTCCCTGATTATTATGGATGAAGCCTGCGAAACCCATTCTCTGAAACGAGGATCAGGAGCAAAACCTTCTGCAAAATCGATAAGACGGCTCAGATCAAAACTATCCGCACAGACCCCTGCTCCCGAGCGCATTGCATCGAAGGCATTTATCTCCTGTTCTATATGTGAGGGCACCATCAATATCGGCTTGCCGAGCCACATGGCCTCGCAAAGAGATTCAAATCCTGCCGTACTCGCATAAGCCCTGCATCCGGCCATCTGTCGAAGGAACTCCTTGTCATCCAGCTGATAGAAGCTCAGTGTGTCATCTATCTTCGTGATCTTTTCCGCCTCCCAATTGTCCCAGAAGAAGCGAAGCGGTACTTCAGGATGCTCCGCATGCCACTCCCTCACATCTCTGGCAAATCCTGAATTGAGCATGTATCCATGGATATAATCTCCGGAAACAGGATGGAGCTCCATCACCTCAGGACGCAGCAAAGGAGGAACGACAACAATATTATGATGAGGATCTGACGGCATTTCCCTGAAAGAGAGGGCAAGATGCTTCACGCAACCTATGGACGTCATCTTCGTGAAGAAGTCCAGTGCCGGACTTCCCGGATATTTCAGATGAGGGAGTCCGAAATCCTTATGCAGAAACAGATACTGATGGCCGATACATACCATGGGAACATCAATCCCATAGAAGAAATAACTCATTCCGGCCATCAGTTCATAGAAATTCACCACGACATCAGCATCAGAAGTACGTATCACATCTCGCAACTTCTGCATCGAAGGAAAGAAGCGGTGCATTTCCATACTGTTGAACATCACGGTCTTGAGCATGCTCGGGCGTCTGTTTTCCGCCGACGGCATGAAGTTCATGCTCTCGAAATATTCAACAGAGGCATTTATTTCAGATTCAAAAAAGGCAGGAATCTTTCTCTGAGGACTTTTCCCCACCATCACTTTTATCAAGGTATGCCCCCGTCCACGCAAAAGGCGTGAAAGTGTGATTGCCTGCGTCAGATGACCGCGGCCTTCGCCTTGTACTATGAATATATATTTCATTTTTTACCACTTTCAGATGTTCCACCATGCCCGACCTGACAGCATCCGTCAGCATCAGACACTCCGGAAGGTTCAGCATGACGATTATCGTAATATACAATGGACCAATTGCCGTCAAAATCTTCGACAAGAGCAGAAAGAGTCTCGACCCAATCGCCTGAGTTCAGATATCGCACACCGTCTATAATCCTGTCCTCAGGACGATGGATATGTCCGCATATGACTCCCTGACAGCCTTTCGTGCGGGCCATATCGGTAAGCATCCTGTCAAAGTCGGAAGTCTTGGCCACAGCCTTCTTCACCTTGTCCTTGATTTCTCTGGAAAAAGAATAATATGGCCGGCCCCTGAACGACTGCCAGCGGTTGTAGAGAACATTGATCTTCAAAAGAAGATTATAGAAAAAGTCGCCAAGCTTCGCCATCCAGCGCATATTTGACGTTATGCTGTCAAAGACATCTCCATGCGTGACGAAATAACGTACCCCACCGGTTTCGAGAATCATATCCTTGAGTATGTTGAGCTGTCCCATCTGCATGGGAATTATCTTGTCAAGGAAATCATCATGATTGCCTCGCAGTATATATACGAACGTATTCTTCCTGTCGATCATCTTAAGGATGATACGGAAAAAGCGCGAATGCACGGCCCCCCATGTGCCGTAGTCATGCTTCTGAAGCTGCCAGCCGTCGATAGTATCTCCATTCAGAATCAGACGTTCGCAGTCCACGCTGCTCAGGAAATCGCACACTTCATCTGTCATGGAGTACTTCGAACCCATATGAATATCCGAGAGGACAACAGTCCTGTAATTCTTTCTAACCTTGTCCATAAACAAAAAAAACAATACACTCTGCCGCCTCCCCGTGACTGCCTTCAGGTACTGCGGATCCGGCTTGCGCCGGTTCAGAGTGTAAAGTTATAAAAATTCTTAGAATGCTATACCGAGTTTGAAGCCGAGGTTGTTGAGCCCCTTGATGTCATAGCTGTCGTTCCGGTTCGTAGCAAAACTGTAGTATGCAGCAAGATGGAATCCGAAATCATCCTTATGGAAAGGATATACGGTGAAACCTATCTCGGGTGATATATAGAATCCCCAGTTGTCATGTCTGTTGACGAAGGTTGACATGTATGTACTTTGGGTCGAATATTCCGTACCTATCTTCGCCTCGATGTAAGGCTGGAACTCTGTCCTCATCAGACGGAGTCTCACGGTAGCTCCGAAAGGAACCTGATAGATTGACCTGTCGAGATCGGTTGTAAGCGCCGATTTGTCATCGAAGGTATAGGTCTGCTTCGGATGATACTCGTTGTTGGTATTGAAGCTTGCGAATCCACCTAAGGCCACCATCGGACTGATGTAGTAACCGCCTTCCATATAAGCACCGTAACCCTGGGCACTTTGGACGAATTCGTTGGCTACAGTGCCGTTGAACTGCCATCCTCCATTGATGTAATGTCTCTTGCCCATCTGGGCGTCAGCCTCTCCCGCCATAAGCAGAAATGCCAATGAAGCGGCTATCATATATATGAACTTTTTCATATCATTTTGATTTAATAATTTAATTATCTTGAAGTTGTAGTACGTGAAAGATATGGAGACTGAACAAAGGCCTGATCGATTGATGCCTTCATTCTGTTGACATCATTTGCGATGCTTGTACCTGCAGGACCTCCGATGTAGCATGACCATACTATTTCAAGTTTGTTCCCTTCCTTTTCTTCACCTGTAAGATCAACCATATCTGTGATCAGAGCGTTGGTCGTGTAGGTATAGCTTACAGGATAAGGATAATACCATCCGGTCCAGTTGCCCCAGTAGCCCGAAGGCCAGTATCCCGGATAATCAAGCCACCAGTAAGGGTCGTTGTAATAATGTACGAACCTTTCGGTCTTTACAATATATGTAAGCTGCATTCCGAGATCAGCATCAGGATTCGATGGCGTATAGATATATCCGAGTTTCTCCATGTTGATCCTGAACTGCTGGATAAGCGCAAGTGCGTTGTCGGAGGCCGAATACTGAGGCTTCTCGCTCTGTCCGATAACCAGGACGCTGTCAGCGATGTCAAACGTCTGGAAATCTGCGAATGTCACATCTTTTGACGGAGCCGTATAGACAAGATACTCCATGTCGCCGTCCTGTGGATAAGGCTCTTTATGGCAAGCTGCAACCATTAAAGCCAATGCTGAAAAAAATAAGATCTTCTTCATAAATGTATGATTTATTTTGTTTTACAATGAACTTCCTTCTATCACATCTGAATTCTCATAAGGAACTATATTGCCCTGAATCCAGACTGTGTTGGAATTGAAGTTAGGATAGATTGTGGCCGAGGCACTGTTCGAATTCGGAAACATATATATATCGACCTGCGCATTTATGCCGACACCCATCACATTCATGGAGTAGGTTATATTGCCACGCTTGTCCTTGGTGATGCTCCTTTCCGTTATCATACCGTCAACTGTAACGCCTCCTACGCCGTTAGGACCTGCGGCAAAGTTGCTTGGGGAGATCTGCACCACCGCTCTGTTGCCTTTAACGGAAATGAAATTGGTTGTCGAATTCACAAACGTAGTAGCACCGTTCTTGAACATCACGCTGTTGGCTTCCAGGACAAAATCCTGATTCTTTACAGCAGCCATTGCCTGTACCGAAGCTATCGAATCGGTAAGAGCCCTGAGCTGACGGTCCTGTTCCGAGCGTGCACGGAACTTCGCCATATCATTCTGCCAAGCCTCATGCCTTTGCGACCTTCTGGTAGCGGCATCTGTCTGTGCGTTTATGTCGGGAGCCATCATCGAAAGCCCTGCGACAATGACCATCATGGTCAGTAAGATTCGTTTCATATATCACTAAATTTTAAAAATTCAAGACTGCATAAAGGCAAAGGACGGGCCATACTGATATATCCGGATAATTTTCGTATCTTTGAAAGTTGAACTGACAAGAAAGCATATGGATAGGATTGACAAGCTGTTCGCAAGATATGACGAGGCCGGAATAAACTTGATACGTACCGCATATGACATAGCAGTCCGATCACTTGACGGACAAAAAAGAGGGAATGGGGCTGATTTCATAGAACACCCTGTGGCCGTTGCTGCAATAGCATGTGACGAAATAGGACTTTCCGCGGAATGCATAGCCGCCGTATTCCTTCACGAAGCCGTGCGATTCTCCCCGCAGACAGACATAAGCGACCCTTGCTTCGGCAAAGACGTATTCACGATCGTTGACGGCCTCAACAAGATATCTACGATCAAGCCCAAGGACACAAGGCTTGAGGCGGAGAATTACAAGAAACTTATCGTCTCATATTCCAAAGACCCTCGCGTCACCGTACTAAAGATAGCCGACAGGCTTGAGGTCATGCGTTCTCTCGACATGTTCCCGAAGCCGTCACGCGAAAGAAAGGTGCTGGAAACCATGATGTTGTACATTCCCCTCGCCCACCAGCTCGGCCTGTATAACATCAAGAGCGAATTGGAGGACATTTATTTCCGCTATGCCGATCCGGAACAGTACAGGGCGATCAACAACAAGCTCAAGAGTACCGAAGGTGACAGGCAGAAACTCATGACTCAGTTCATCGAACCTCTGAAGCAGAAGCTTTCCGACGAAGGGATAAGCTACAAGCTGAAAGTCAGGACAAAGACCGCGCTTTCGATCTACAAGAAGATGCAGAAGCAGAAGGTTCCGTTCGAGGGCGTATTCGATGTGTTCGCCATCCGTTTCATCATCGACTGCGAGGAGGACAGGGCTGTCGAACATGCGCTGTGCTGGAAGGTGTTCTCATACGTGACTGAAGAATACGAATCCGACACAAAACGTCTGCGTGACTGGATTTCCAATCCAAAGCCTAACGGCTATGAATCCCTTCACATTACCGTCAAGAACAAGGAGGGCAGCTTCCTTGAGGTTCAGATAAGGACGAAAAGGATGGACGACATGGCCGAAAGCGGCCTGGCATCCCACTGGTCATACAAAGGGATCCGCCATGAAGCCACACTCGACAAATGGCTTACTGCAGTACGTAGGGCACTTGAGAATCCGCTTGGGTCCGAAGGCGATCCCATGGCCTCCTATTACGAAGACGAAGTACATGAGATTCCCGGCAAGGAGATATTTGTATTCACACCTTCCGGAGAGCTGCGAAAGCTTCCGGCAGGGGCAACGGTGCTGGACTTTGCATTTGACATACACTCCAATCTCGGTACCAGATGCACAGGTGGAAAGATCAACGGCAAAGCTGTAAGAATCAACGAGCAGCTCAAGACCGGTGACATAGTCGAAATAATGTCCGGAAAGAACCAGAAGCCTTCTGCAGACTGGCTGAATATCGTCATAACCAACAAGGCCAGAAACAAGATCAGGCAGAAATTGGGCGAGGCCGAGTTGAAAAAAGCTGCTGACGGCAAGGAACTTCTCGGCAGACGTCTGAAGAACTGGAAGCTGGAACTTGATGACAAGACGCTGGCCGGAATGCTCAAGAAACTGCAGTACAAGACAGTAAATGCATTTTACGCCGCCATCGGTGAAGGTTCTCTCGACGTATCGGACATCAAGGATATGCTGACTGCAGCTTCCGAGCAGGAGACATCGGTCCAGAATGAAGCGGTGAAGAAGACCGGCAGCAAGCCGGGAGTCGATGAGAGCAAAGGAACCGACGACATTCTGGTAATCGACGCGAAGAACGTAAGAGGAATCGATTACAGGATGGCGAAATGCTGCAACCCCGTATTCGGTGACGACGTATTCGGATTCGTGACGAGGACAGAAGGCATAAAGATACACCGAATGTCATGTCCTAACGCCTCGCGTCTGATAGACAGGTATCCGTACAGGATCCAGAAGGTCAAATGGAGCGAGACTCCGAGCAGCGGGAACTTCCAGACCGGTCTCAGAGTGACTGCCGCTCTGGATCCGTCTGTAATAAACGAGATTATGGACATCGTGAACTCGTTCCGCGCCTCACTCAGAATGTTCAACGTAACGGAAAACAGCAGACAGGGTACATATGAAATAACCATGAAGATCGCCGTACCGAGCAACCTAGAATTAGACAAGGTTACATCACAGATACGCAATCTTCGCAACGTCATAAAAATCAACAGAACATGATCGATATTGAAGAAAGGGTCGCCAAGGCCAGACGTCTTTTCAAGGAAGGCGGTTACAATTGCTGCCAGGCCGTAGTTCTTGCATACAGCGACATTTTCGGCTTAGATGACAAGACAGCAGCATCACTCTCTTCCGGATTCGGAGGAGGCATGGGCAGACTAAGGGAGGTCTGCGGGAGCGTCAGCGGAATGGTGTTCCTGAGCGGTTTCATCAGTCCGGCAGATGATCCTTCAGACAAGAAAGGAAGGACAGCCAATTATGCTCTCGTGCAGGAAATGGCATCTGAGTTCAAGGCGATAAACGGCTCCATCGTATGCCGGGAACTTCTCGGGATAGTTCCCTCCGGGTCATCAGAGTCTCCGGTCCGGGAATCTCCGGAGCCTTCCGACAGGACACAGGACTACTACCGGAAACGCCCATGCGAGGAACTGGTGGGAATTTCGGCAAGGATCGCAGGAGAAAAGATTCTCCGCATGATGTCAGAGTCTGAAGGCGTCAAATAATATTCAGGATATTTGAACATAGTCGAAGATTTCTTTATAAATTTGCAGTAACAAAACTATTCGAAATGGATTACAGCCAAGCACACAAAGCTCACCCATGGCATGGAATAAGCCTCGGAAATGAAGTTCCGGATCAGGTCAGAGCCTTCATCGAAATCGTGCCGACAGACACAGTAAAATATGAAGTTGACAAGGAGTCAGGATATCTTTCGCTTGACCGCCCTCAGAAATTCTCCAACATAGTACCGTCCCTCTATGGCTTCCTGCCAAGAACATATTGTGGCCCGAAGATGGCTGAACTCACCAACAAGGCGCTCGTACGCTTCGACGTAGAAGGCGACGGTGACCCTCTCGACATCTGCGTTCTTACGGAAAAGGATGTAACGCACGGGGATGTCATCGTGAACGCGCGTCCTATCGGAGGATTAAGGCTGCTTGACCACAATCAGGCCGATGACAAGATAATAGCCGTCCTCAAAAGTGATGCTGTCTATGGAATGATGACTGACATCGAGCAGGTTCCTGCCGACATCATCCGCCGTCTCATCCATTATTTCAGCACATACAAGGACATTCCGGGAGAACACACCAGCAGAATGCAGTTCATCAGCATTTACGGTCCGGACGTGGCTAAGGATGTGATTCTGCGGTCAATGGAAGATTATCAGGATTACATAGCTCAGAAATAAAAGGAAAAAGCCTTTTCAGTTAAACTGAAAAGGCTTTGATTTTTAGTGGGAGCGGAGGGATTCGAACCCCCGACCCTCTGCTTGTAAGGCAGACGCTCTGAACCAACTGAGCTACGCTCCCGTTTCGTTTCTTTTGTCCGACAGCCTCGTTGGTCTTCGCTCGTCGGTCGGTCATTACCGAAAGGTAACTCCCTTCCTCCTCACTCGTCCGCCTCGCTCTCGAACAAAACAAACTTCAACATTTAAAAGAACTTGTCTTTTGCGGTGCGGACGGGACTCGAACCCGCGACCCCCGGCGTGACAGGCCGGTATTCTAACCAGCTGAACTACCGCACCATTTGTTCAGACTTATGCGTTTTTCTCAAACGCGGATGCAAAGGTACGCAAAAAATCGGAACCTCCAAATTTTTTGCGTACTTTTTTCTAATTATTTTCAAATTTTACGGCTACTTTACCTCTATGATTTTCCTTTCCTCCTCAGCCTTAGGCTTTTGCAGTTTCGGCACATCGACGTAAAGAATTCCGTTTTCAACTCTTGCTTCGATCCCATCCTTGTCCGCGTTGTCAGGAAGGAGAAGGGTCTGACTGAATCTTGAATATGAAAATTCTTTCCTCAGGTATTTGCATTCCTTCTTTTCCTTACCATCTTCCTTATCCTTGCAGCAGCAGTTTTTCTTTTCCAATTCCACCACAAGGTTGCCGTCCCTGTTGACATGAACCTTGAAATCGTCCTTTGTCATTCCCGGTGCCGCGAGTTCAAGCTTGTATTCTTTTTCGTTTTCCACGACATTGATTGCGGGAACATTGCCTCCCACCTTTTCGAGCGACCTGTTCTCGAAGAAATCGTTGAAGAAATCATTAAGGCCATACTGGCCGCCAAATCTTCTTGCTGGTAACATATGTTTTTCTCCTATCTGTTAAATTGTTTATATACCTTGCTCCTTGCCGGAGCATTCCGACATTGTCAATATCCATACCATATAAGAAAGAAAAATCGTATATTTGCAGTTTGCATCGTCTGATGCAAGATACATAATAAGAAACTTTTGAATTCTTATCATCAGAAATGTCATCATGCATTTTGCAGGAAAGACGAATGACAGATTGATGAGAACACAGCAGTTTCAACAAACAGTTAAACAATTTCTGATATATGGAAAAGAAGTTATATCCTTTGAGATTCATACCTATAGCCTCCAGGAGACCTTGGGGCGGCAATGCTCTTGTCACAGAACTGAACAAGGAATTCACCGAATGCGACGACGAAGGCAACGAGACCAGACTTGGTCCGGACGTGAAGATAGGCGAGAGCTGGGAGATTGCCGATATGGGTTTCGAGGATTCGGTCGTAAAGGACGGATGGCTAGCCGGCAACACCATTGGAGAACTGATGGAAACCTATCTTGAAAGAATGACAGGAGAAGATGTCTATAATTATTACGGACGTCAGTTCCCTCTCCTGATAAAGTACCTCAACATCAACGACAAGCTTTCCGTGCAGGTCCACCCCGACGACGAAATAGCGGCAGAAAGATATGATTCCCTTGGGAAAAGCGAAGTCTGGTATATTCTCGATGCCGAACCCGGTGCAAAGATATATGCAGGATTCAATCGCGACATGACGGCTCAGGAACTGTACGACAGATGTCATGACGGAAGCGTCGAAGAGGTACTGAACGTGATCTATCCAAAGAAAGGCGACTTTCTTCATATTGTCCCCGGCACTGTGCACGCTGCAGACGGCGGCCTTCTGATTGCAGAGATCCAGGAATCGTCCGACATGACATTCAGACTTTACGACTGGGGCAGGGAGTTCAATCCCGAGACTGCACGTCCACTCCATTTGGATGAGGCGATCGACATCATTGACTACAGGAAATTTGACGACAGTCATTATATTAAAGGACCGCTTTGGGATGAATGCCACTGCCACGACGAAGGCCATGAATGCCACTGCCACGACCACAATCATGACAAGATCGTAAATCATCTCATCGAAAGCGCGCAATTCAATGTATCAAAGCTCAATCTCACCGACCCGCTACATATATATACGGAACAATTCGGCAACTTCATCATATACATGTGCATAGAAGGTTCCGCTTCAATACAAGTTCCGTCCGAAAACGCAGCAGGCGAAGCATCCATGGAGAATTACGAACTTGTAAAGGGTGACACCATACTCATCCCTGCAGACATGCATGATTTTTTCCTTGTTCCCCGCGAAAAGTCAACAGTTCTGCTTGAAGCGTTCACACATCCTGTTCCTGAAGAAGACGACTACATCGACCCTTCCACCGCCCCATTCCTTGAAGGCGAGGACTACGAAGGTCTCGAAGACGGTCTGACTGACGATGATGATGACTGCGACTGTGGCCACAGCCACTCCGGAGCAAGTCCGCTCGGCTTCTTCGGCAGCGGACATGGACCGTTGTCATGATGTCGTCCCGGAAAATTCATTGGAAATGGAAGAACTGAGAATAGACAAATACCTCTGGGCCATAAGGGTATTCAAGACCAGAAGCGAGGCCACAGATGCATGCAAGGGAGGCAAGATAAGGGTGAACGGCGCCGACACCAAGCCGTCCAAGGCAGTGAAGGCCGGTGACATCATCGTCGCCCGCAAAGGAGCTGTCACATACACCTACAGGGTAGTGCAGCTGATCGACAAGCGTCAGGGAGCCAAGCTTGTGCCGCTTTATGCGGAAAACCTCACTCCTCAGGAAGAACTCGACAAGCTTCGCGCTCCCGTCGAGACATTCTTCCTCAAGCGCGACAGGGGTGCCGGACGCCCGACAAAGAAGGACAGAAGGCAGATGGAAAGTCTGTGGGACAATCTCAGCTTCGATGTTCCGGATGACATAGCAGAGCGTTTTGCCGCAGACTTCGGCTTTGATGACGAAGAGATGACAGACTGACGTCCACGCAAGCAATCACCACTGCTCAGCACAGGCCTCGGAAACGACATAAGTGCTGCCACCTATATATATGAGCGGGGCAGTCAGTCCCTTTGCACGCTGACGCGCGAATTTCACGGCTTCGGAGACAGATGGAATGCAATGGCATTCGCATGGGGCTGTCCCGGAATCAGAACACCATGCCAGATATTTTCCACGAATGGCGTCAGCCGGCAGTGCCCTCTTGGATGCGGCCTGGGTAAACACATAGACGGTGTCGCCGGGAAAAAGATGGATCACCGAGTCAACATCCTTGTCTGCCACAGAGCCATAAACGACAATCAGATCAGAAAATCTCCCGGATGCCTTCATTTCTGCAAGTTGAGAGAAATTGTGCCGCAGGCCGTGCTCGTTGTGCCCTATGTCACATATCGTCACAGGGCTGTCTGACAGTCTTTCCCAACGGCCGTGAAAGCCCGTACGGGCTGCTGTAGAGATGATTGCATCCGAGATTCGTGACTCCGTGATTCCAGGTAACATCCCATGACGCCTCAACACTTCAAGAGCAGCAAGCACAGTTCTGAGGTTATATCTCTGGTATTTTCCCTGAAGATCCATTTTTTCCAGGATTTCATTGCACCTCTCCCACAAAGACGGTTCCTTCCTGTCTGCAAAAGTCAGAAGAGACATGACCGCATCGCGGTTTCCCATGAAAGAAGGTTCCGGCATATTCGTATATAACACCTTGCGCTCAAATACAGAATCCGTTTCAGGATTGCTCTCTCCTACCACCACAGGCACCGTAGGCTTTATTATTCCGGCCTTTTCGAATGCTATCTCAGGAAGAGTATCTCCGAGAAGATCGCAATGATCAAGCCCTATATTGGTTATGACGGACAGAACAGGCGTGACTATATTGGTGCTGTCCAATCGTCCTCCAAGGCCGGTTTCAAGAACGACCCAATCTACATCGCTATCGGCAAACCAGCTCAGTGCCATTACAGTGGTGATTTCAAAGAATGACATGTCGAGATGATCGAATGTCTCCTGCCACCTGCCGACAAAATTCCAGATATACTCTCTTTCCACCAATCTAACATCCGACTGTGTCACGATCCTCATTCTTTCACGGAAATCCAGAATATGCGGCGAAGTATAAAGTCCTACCTTGCATCCTGCTGCAGCAAGGACAGAAGCCAGCATATTGGAAACCGATCCTTTGCCGTTGGTACCCGCAACGTGGATTATCCGGTATTTCCTGTGCGGATGACCGGCAAGAGAATCAAAGAATTCCATATTTGCTATTCCCGGCTTATACGCATCGGAACCGGTCTTTTGAAATGATGGAAACCTGACGAAAAGTTTCCCTATCATTTCCTTATATCCTTCTTCAGAAAAGTTCATGTCCATACAGAAAAATGCTTGTTGAATGAGCAAAAATACTTATTTTTACAGACTTTATACTCAAAAAGAGCATTTATGACGGAAAAAGAATCAGCCCTGTATTCACATTACATCATAGACGGCTTCAGATGTGATGCGACTCCTGCGGAACTGTTAGAGGAATGCATGGAATTCCCGGACCCGGAGATGAGCGGCAATTTCGCAGACATCATTGACGAATCGACCGATCCCCCGGTGACTTCTTTCGGATATGACTGCACCTTGAACAGTCATTATGCAGAGCAGACGACAGCAGCAGCCACTTCAGAGCGCCCGTTCAGAATGCTATATCCGCAGCATTTCACAAGGCTTCAGATTGCCAAGGCCCTGCTTTCAAGGCTGTGGAGCGAAGGACATTTCAGATTGGGAGACCTTCGTATCTGGGCACAATGGGACTGGAACACAAGACCTTTGGGCAACATGGCTGCCTTCTATGCAAGCGCCGGAACGGCAAGCGATTATCTTTATGGATTAGGAGTCCGGATGACCGACTACATATTCATTGAATCCGACGGAGACAGCAACGTAAAATTCTTCGCATGGCTTCCCGAGTATGAAGAAGAAGAACAATCCGATCTGGAACTGACGGAACCTTACGAAAGCCGGCACCCTTGGATCGATGACAGACGCAGATGCGCCCGCACCATTCAGGACATCGAAGAAAGCAGGCTGGTCTATATACCTTTTGACACTTGCCAGTTCAAGCTCGGAGGTTCCCTGTTAGCTCAGGTCCAAGGCCACAACGGAGGAGCCTCACCGCAGATTCAGGATCCGGATTATTTCATAGACTGCTATGAAGTCATCAGGGAACTGGTCGAAGACGGAATCATTCTCTCAGGCATCACAGTTGCGGACGGAGGCATCGCCACAGCAGCATCTCAGATGTGTGGAGAGACAGGGCTCGAAGTAGATGTAAGCGGACTTCTTGCATCATATCAGCCAAGTGATTCGACAAAAATACTTTTCAGTGAGATTCCGGGAGTCCTGGTCCAGATAAGCGAAGAGAATTATGATTACTTCGACTCCCAGCTGCTGCTTCAGGATGTAGCATATTATCCTATAGGACGACTTGTGAAAGGCTGCAGAGGTATAAAGTTTACAGAAGGAGCAGACCGGGAAGTCGCCGGCATTCTGGCCTCCCTGCTGGCCCAGGCAAGCGAAGGCGAGGATTAATAGACAAATTACACATGGAATTTTCGGATTTTTGAATAAAAATCAGTAAATTCGCGCCTGATTTTTCAGCCACAACTGCCACATTATCACGTTGTGGCCTTTAAATTGATTTTATTAATTATTAATCAAATACTTAGGAAGTTTATGGAAAATAACAAGAAAAGAGTCTATTGCTTCGGCGGCAAGACAGCCGAGGGCAACGGTACCATGCGTGAGCTTCTCGGCGGTAAGGGTGCTAACCTTGCCGAGATGTGTACTCTCAACATTCCGGTACCTGCAGGTTTCACCATCACTACGGAGTGCTGTACAGAGTACTATGAACTTGGCGGTGGCTACAACGATGCTCTCAAGGCAGAGGTTGCCGAGGCTCTCAAGAAGACTGAAGAGATCATGGGTATGAAGTTCGGCGACAAGGAGAACCCTCTCCTCGTAAGCTGCCGTTCAGGTGCCCGCAGCTCAATGCCTGTTATGATGGACACGATCCTCAACATCGGTCTCTGCTCTGAGACTATCCCCGGCATGATCGCTAAGACAAACAATCCACGTTTCGTATATGACGCATATCGTCGTCTCATCATGATGTATTCTGACGTTGTGATGGAGAAGGCAGAAGGCATCGAGCCTGCAGACGGCCAGGGTATCCGCCAGCAGCTTGACAGGATGATGGAA
>JAFUQW010000062.1 GCA_017472115.1 Bacteroidales bacterium
AGGCTATGTGCGCTAACGAGTAATACATACGCTTATGGCATTCGCTTATTTTCCACATACGGAAGATGACATACGCCAGATGCTGGACAGAATCGGAGTAGGATCCCTCGAGGATCTCTACTCCGATGTGCCTCAGGACGTAATATACCGTGAGGAATATGACCTTCCTGATGCTATGTCAGAACTGGAGGTACGTCAGTATTTCGAAGGACTGGCCGATCAGAACCTCGGCCTGTTCTGTCTCTGCGGCCTTGGTGCCTACGACCATTATTCTCCTGCAGTCATTCCTCAGATCATCTCCCGTTCGGAGTTTCTGACTGCTTACACGCCATATCAGCCTGAAGTTTCCCAGGGTACCTTGCGTTATATATTCGAGTATCAGTCAATGATAACCGAACTGACGGGCATGGACTGCACGAATGCTTCGATGTATGACGGAGCCACTGCAGCAGCAGAGGCCATGATGATGGCCATGGCTGCTACTAAGAAGAAGACCCGCGTCCTTCTGTCCGAAGGCCTTCTTCCTCAGGTGATTAAGGTTGTGAAGACATACGCGAAGTTCAACGGTGTGGAACTCGGATTCATCCCATGCCATGAAGGTGCGACGTCTTATGGTGCCCTTGTGGCGGAACTTGCGGCAGGTGATGTGGCCGGTGTGCTTGTTCCCGGCATCAACAAATATGGTATCATTGAAGACCTGACCGGCTTTGCCGATGCTGTACATGCACAGAAGGGCCTCCTTATGGTTTATTCGGATCCGTCATCCCTTGCGGTCATCAAGACTCCGGGAGAGTGGGGCGCCGATATCGTATGCGGAGATTCGCAGTCTCTTGGAGTGCCTCTCTGCTTCGGCGGTCCTTATGTAGGATTCCTTGCCTGCACGAAGGATCATGTGCGCAAGCTTCCGGGCCGTATCGTAGGAGCGACAAAGGATGTTGACGGAAAGCGCGCTTACGTCCTTACCCTTCAGGCCCGCGAGCAGCATATCCGTCGCGAGAAGGCGACCAGCAACATCTGCTCGAATCAATCTCTGATGGCTCTTTATGTGACCGTATATATGTCTCTCATGGGTCCTCGCGGACTTCGTGAGGTGAACGAACTCAGTTACGCCGGAGCGCATTATCTCCACGACAGGCTTCTTGAGACCGGACTTTTCGAGAAAGCATTCGACAAACCGTTCCTTAAGGAGTTCACTCTCAGGTCACTTGTGCCTGTGGACAAACTTCAGGACGCTCTCATGCTCATAGGGGTGTTCGGAGCAGTCGAGGTCGAGAAGGGACTTGTGAACTTCTGTGTGACCGAGAAGGTCTCTAAGGAGAACATCGACGACATTATCGGATATCTTTCATCTGTCGTCCTGAGCGAAGCGAAGGACCTTTCAAATGAGGAGGAATAGTCATGAAGTATTACGATAAACTGATCTTTGATCTTTCCAAGGCCGGAAGACAGGGATACTCATTGCCTGTGAACAAATGGGAGGACTCGGTTGACGGGCTTCCTGCAGGTCTTCTGCGCTCGGAAGCTCCGGCTTTGCCTGAGGTGAGCGAACTTGATGTGGTACGTCATTACACTAATCTCTCGCAGATGAACTTCGGTGTGGATTCCGGATTCTATCCTCTCGGAAGCTGCACCATGAAATACAATCCTAAGATCAACGAAGAGATCGCTGCAATGCCTGCATTTGCCGGCCTGCATCCTCTTCAGCCGGCTTCTACAGTCCAGGGCGCATTGCGTCTGTACAAGGATCTTTCACATGCGCTTTCTGCAATTACGGGAATGGCGGAATTTACATTGGATCCTTTCGCCGGTGCTCATGGAGAGCTCACCGGACTTATGGTCATCCGTCAGTATCATATCTCCCGAGGCGATCTCAAGCGTACGAGGATCATAGTTCCTGACAGCGCACACGGTACGAATCCGGCTTCTGCAGCAGTCTGCGGTCTTGAAATCGTGCAGGTCAAGTCGAATGCGGCGGGCCTTGTCGATGTGGAAGATCTCAAGCCTCTGCTTGATGACACCATCGCCGGCATCATGATGACGAACCCGAACACTCTCGGACTTTTCGAGAAAGAGATAAAGGAAATCGCGGCCCTCGTGCATGAATGCGGCGGCCTTCTCTATTATGACGGAGCCAACATGAATCCTCTGATGGGTGTCGTTCGTCCGGGCGATATGGGATTCGACGTTCTTCACCTCAATCTCCACAAGACATTCTCTACTCCTCACGGAGGTGGCGGTCCTGGTGCCGGTCCTGTTGGTGTGGCGGCTCATCTGGCTTCCCATCTCCCTGTTCCGAAAGTGATGGAAGCGGAGGACGGCAGCCTTTATATCGCTGACGGTACATGCCGATGTGCTTCTTCTCCTGAAGGTTCCGGTGCTTTCGGTCCTGCATGCGGATGCAAGCCTGAATGCAGGTGCGGATGCCAGTCATGCGGACAGATTTCCGGATTCATGGGCAATTTCGGCGTGCTTCTGAGGGCATATACCTACATCCTTATGCTCGGCAAACAGAACATCAGGATGGTCGGCCCACTTGCCGTTCTCGGAGCCAACTACATCAAGGAATCCCTCAAGGACTGCTACAAACTTCCTATTCCGACAGTATGCAAGCATGAGTTCGTGTTCGACGGTCTTGCAGACCAGTCAACCGGCGTTACCACCCTCGATGTGGCCAAGAGGCTTCTCGACTACGGCTTCCATGCTCCGACAATCTATTTCCCTCTGCTCTTCCATCAGTCGATCATGATCGAACCGACCGAGACGGAGTCGAAGGAGACATTGGACGGATTCATCGAGATAATGAGGCATATAGCGGCAGAGGCTCTTGAGGATCCGGAATCTCTCAAGACCGCTCCGCACACAACTCCTGTGCGTCGCCTTGATGAAACCACCGCGGCGCGACAGCCGGTATTACGATTCAAAGATATGTAAGCACTGTGGTCTGCTTTTCACTGTCATTCTGAGCGAAGCGAAGAATCTTTACAGATGCAACAGTTCATAATTTAGATGCAACAGTTGTCATTCTGAGCGAAGCGAAGAATCTTTAAAATAGTAATGTATAAGAACTATTATGTATATATGATGTCCAGTAACTCCAATAAGGCCTTATACATTGGAGTTACTGGTGATCTTACCCGTAGAGTTCAAGAACATAAGACAGGAAAGTACAGTGGATTTACCAGACGATATGCATGTCATAAGTTAGTTTATTACGAGACATATTCCGATGTCAATCAAGCAATTGAAAGAGAAAAAGTCTTGAAAGGATGGAAACGGTTTCGTAAAGATGAATTAATAGATACTATAAATCCTGAAAGAATTGATCTGTTTGAGAAAATGATGTAAAGATTCTTCACTACATTTCATTTCGTTCAGAATGACAATATTATGAAGATAATAATTATTGGAGCGGGGCCGGGTGGTTATGAAACGGCTCTGCTTGCAGCAAAAAGGGGAGTGGAAGTCGTGCTTGTCGAGGCAGGGCCTGTAGGTGGAACCTGCCTTAATGAAGGATGCATCCCTACAAAGGCATTCTGTAGGAATGCCGAGGTTCTTGATGGACTTCGTGAGGCTTCCGAGTTTGGCGTGACCGGTTTGTCATATGACTTTGACTTCTCGAAGGTGGTTGAAAGGAAGAATGCGGTCGTGGAACAACTTCGTGGGGGAGTTGAAGGACTTCTCGCCCATAAGCTGATCACTCTCGTTCGTGGTAAGGCTTCCTTCAAGGATGACCATACAGTAGTCGTGACTTCTGCCACCTCAAGTGAAGAAGGAACAACCTGTCAGGAGTATTCTGCAGATTATATTATCATGGCGACAGGTTCTGTGTCAGCGTCTCTGCCTATTCCCGGAGCCGATCTTCCAGGCGTTCTGACCTCACGTGAAATACTTGATATACAGGATGTTCCGTCAAGTCTTTGCATAATAGGCGGTGGAGTGATCGGTCTTGAATTCGCATCGATATTCCGCAGCTTCGGCAGTGAAGTCACGGTTCTGGAATATTGCAAGGACATCCTTCCTCGTTTCGATACAGATCTTGCCAAGAGACTGAAGCAGAGTCTTGGAAAGAAGGGGATCGAAATCGTGACTCAGGCCCAGGTTACCGGGATAGAGATCCTTCAGGACGGCAAGGAGTCATATCAGGTGACTTATACCCGTAAAGACAAGGTGGAAGCCGTCCGTGCCGGAAAAGTCCTGATGGCGGTAGGCCGTCGTGCCAACACAACTTCACTGAATCTTTCCGATGCCGGTGTGGAATTTACAAAGCGCGGAGTGACAGTCAACGAACACATGCAGACTAATGTGCCTCACATTTATGCCATCGGTGACATCAACGGACTTATGATGCTTGCACATGCAGCTACATTCCAGGGCATTGTGGCACTCGATCATATCATGGGTGTCGCGAACAGCATCGACCTGTCAGTCATGCCTGCAGCCATATTCACTTCTCCTGAAGCAACCTCAGTGGGACTCACAGAAGATGAATGCAAGGAAAAAGGCATTCCAGTGAAATGTCTCAAGTCCTTCTTCCGTGCCAACGGAAAGGCCGTGACCATGGGACAGACAGACGGATTCTGCAAGCTTGTCGTTGCCGCGGAACCGAAGAATCCTGAGGATGCCGCTCCGTATGCCCCCGGCAGAGTGCTCGGATGTCATCTTTATGGCCCTCATGCCTCGGACATAGTTCAGGAAGCATGTGCTCTGATTACCCGCAAGGCAACACTTGAAGAATTCCGGAGTATCATCCATACTCATCCTACCTTGACAGAAGTCCTTCAGTCTGCCCTGCATTCCTGATCCTGGCACTCAATTGCCTGAAATTCAATCACTTGACTATAACTCGCTGCTGTGTTTCTGCAGCAGCGAATTAGTGTAAATATATGAGTGTTAATTATTTAGCTGCCATCTAAAATGAAGAAGTGTTTATATGCAATGCTGATTCTGCTGGTATCATGCACACAAAAGCAGAAAGAAGAACCGTTCTGGCTTGGAGCCGACCTCGGATGGATCACTGAATATGAGTCCAAGGGATATAAGTTCTATAATAATGATGGAGAAGAACGTGAGTGTACTGCTCTGATGAAGGAACTGGGGCTCAATGCAGTACGTCACCGTGTGTGGGTGGATCCTTCAAGATATGGAAACTGGTGCAGCAAGGAAGACTTACTTGTGAAATGTCAGAGGGCCAAGGCTCTTGATATGGAAATCCTTGTCGATTTCCATTACAGCGACTGGTGGGCTGATCCTGCAAAACAGAATATCCCGTCAGCATGGAGCGGACACAGTTATGAGCAGATGAAGGAGGATCTGAGAAACCATACAGTGGAAGTGCTTCAGTATCTGAAAGATAACGGAATCAATCCGAAGTGGATTCAGGTAGGTAACGAGACCCGCAACGGATTTCTATGGAGCGTAAAGTCCAATGAATTCGGCTGGCCTGTTCTTGACGAGAACGGAAACACCACCATTACCGAGTCCATGGGACATGTTGTCAATAATCCCGAGCAGTATGCAGGTTTTTTCGCTGCAGGTTATGATGCTTGCAAGAGCGTCTTTCCGGATGCCATTGTGATGGTACATCTTGACAATGGCTTCGATCAGCAACTCTATGACTTCAACCTTGGAGTACTCAAGGACAATGGTGCAAAGTGGGATATGATCGGCATGTCGCTTTATCCATTCTGGGCCCTTGACGGCGGTTTCAGAACGGACGAAGACCAGACAATCACCGACTGCATCGCCAATATCCGCCATGTCAGCGAAAAATTCGGCTGTGACGTTATGATAGTAGAGACAGGCTTTCTGGTGGATGAAGACGATCCTGAGAGAATGGAAAGAAGCCGTCGCCAACTTGCCCGCGTGATCCGCGAATCCATAAACAGCACAGACGGACGCTGCAAGGGAGTTTTCTATTGGGAACCGGAGTGCAAACCGTCCCAGTACAAGCTCGGAGCCTTCACGGAAGACGGACGCCCGACCATCATAATGGATGCCTTCAGAGACTGGTCAGAATAATTGTCAGGCAAATATGATAAAGGCAGGATTCAGATGACGAAAAGCCATCGGAATCCTGCCTGATTCTGTATCTGTTACAGATTACGGTCTCAGACCGCTACCGCCCTGGAGGGTTATGGTTTCGCCTGTTACATAGTGGGCGTCTTTGGAGGCGAGGAATACGCATACTCGTCCGATATCCTCCTTCGGATCGGCGAATCTGCCGAGCGGAATGCCCTGGATCGTTTTTTCGAAGAGTTCCGGATAGCCTGCTTTCCATTCAGCAAGACTTTCGGTCATGGCAAGAGGACATATTACATTTACTCTTACACCGTCCGGCCCCCATTCAGCTGCAGCTACACGGGACATTCCTCTGATTCCTTCCTTTGCTGCGGCGTATGAAGACTGGCCGAGTTTGCCGAACAGTCCGGCTCCGGATGCGAAATTGATCACTGAGCCTTTTGTTTCCTTAAGATAAGGGAAGCACTCTCTCATATAGAAGAATGCTGCATACAGTCCGGAATAGATGGCGAGGTCGAAATCTTCACGGCTGTGCTCTACCAGCGGGAGTCCGGACTTTGAAACCTGAGCATTGTTGATCAGAGTGTCGATCTTTCCGAATTTCTCGATTGTCCTGGCAACGACATTTCTGATTGCAGCTTCATCAGCTCCGTCTGCTACTATTGGAAGTACTTCTATTCCGTAGGCTTCTTCAAGCCTTTCTTTTGCGGAAACAAGTCTTTCAAGGTTTCTTCCGGTGATCACCAGATCCGAGCCCTCCTCTGCGAATGCCTGTGCAAGGCCATATCCTATGCCTTTTCCTCCGCCGGTGATGATGGTGACATTCTTGTCAAGTCGTTTTGTTGTCATAGCTAACGTCTTTATTATTCAAAATTTGATTCGCGACGTTTACTGCAAAAATTATACGACAGGAAACTCACAGCCATTTTTCAGACATTTTGTCATTTAAGAAACTGTTTAAATTTTTATCATCAGAAATGTCTTGATGTATTTTGAGACTGTTTATTCCTAAACAGGAGAAACAAGCCGAAAAAACCCATGACAGATTGATGAGAATACAGCAGTTTCTAAATCTCACCTCCTGTCAAGTAACTCAGTACCTCTACAGAAAGACTTACGAAAACAATGATTGCAAACCACATGATTACCTTCTTTTATGGAACTTCATGGTCATGATACTTTATCCGACTGTCCGTTCCTGTTTATCTGAAGGCAAAATTACACCCCGCTTATGCCAAAGTGCGGCACAAGTGGGGATTTATGGGAAAATCAGTCTTTTATTCGGCAATCACCGTCCAGGATATTGCATATTGATATCTGCTTCCACCGCCTACATTCACTCCTATTGCCAGAATGCCGGGCTCCCTTATCTTGAATTTATAGATGTATTCTCCTGTCTTGGCAGGTTTCTCCTCCCATTCATCATAGAAATATGAATTGTTGATTATTACCCAGTGCTCTTTCGGATTACCTTTGAAATGGAAGATATATTCCTTTCCTGCTTTAAGCGGTGAACTTAAAGGAATATTTACGAGCTTGATACGTTTCAGATCCACATAGAGTTCAGGGACAGCTTTGGTTCCGGTCAGCCTGACTGTGTCCAGTACAGCTCTTCCGTCTATTCCGCACTGCTTGTACCACTCCACGTTAAGATGGGTTATGCCACGCAGTTCCGGTACCATATACGGATCATATGCTTCGATTGCGGCGACAGCCTCATCAGGAATTACTTCCGGCATTCTTATCTTATAGCCGAAACCACCTGCGGCTTCACCCTCCTTCATGTCTTTATGCATTGCCAGAATCCTGACATCATTCATCGCGGTTACCATGAAGTCCACACTTATCATACCGTTTTCCCTTACCCATGCATGATCAGGAATGTCATGATTATCGAGACGGATTATCAGGTCATATGAATCGTTTTCCCTGTATTCTATATGGTATGTCGATCCGTAGTCGAGAGTTCCTTCAAGGGGAATCTCCTCGAATCCCATTTTCTCACCTATCGTTCCGTAAATCTCAGGAAGTGATAGATTACCTTCCAGACCCTTCTCAAAACCTTGCTTTGCATCCATTCCTAATTTTTCCAGACAGGAGTGTATGTGAGGTACTTTACGGAAAATATCATCGGTTATTTCCCGGTCAATCAGCAAGAAACGGGATTCGATCGGCAGGTGTGACGTCGCCATTATGTATGGATCGACATCAAACCAAGACATGTCCGATTCACTTTTATGAAAGACATTGTCCAATACGAATCCGGCACCCCATGTCGGGTCTATGAATATTTCACCTTTTTCTGTCGTCGCTATGATCCAGCTGTGTCTGTCGATGCTGATGGTGTTCCTGATATTCTTGCTGAATCCGGGGATGATCTTGCATTCAAGTCCTATGGCTTCTCCAAGACGATAGAACAGTTCACTATAACCATGACATACTCCTTTCCTGTTTTCTCTTGTCTCGTCAGCAGTATAATACCTGTACTCCACATCATATTCTATGTTGTCACACAGCCATCTGTAGATCAGTTCTGCCTGTTCGTATTTAGTGGTGGCACCGGCAGTGATCTGCTGTGCCATTTCGCTGTAGTCGTAGTCTGTAGGTGTGGCCCAATATTGAGCCTTGGTCTCTTTGCAGATAATCATGCATAAGACAAGCAGAATGGTTCTGATACTGTTCGGTTTCATTAGCCTTTGAATTTTATTGTAAGTCTCTTCAGAAGATCAGGATTATCGGTGGTTTCCTTGCGGAGAGATATGTGGGTGCAGACCTCTTCGCTGAGGAAACGTGATGTGGATCCCGTGTTTGCCGGATCCCAAGTCAGGAGGATTGTGTGGGTCTTGAGGGCCTTCAGCTTGCGTGCCAGCATTTCATGGTCGGCGTCACCGCTTATCAGCACGACATAGTCGAAATCGCGGTACAAGGTCATTTCGTATGTGTCTAAAGCGAACCATGTGTCAACACCTTTCTCGATCACGCCTCCATGAGGGTTCTCGCGCAGATGCTTGTAGTGGAAGATTATGTCATTCTCGATCAGACTGTCTTCGAATTCCCTTTCCGAGCGAAGAAGATTTCTCTTCTCTGCGTCATTTACACGATAACGCCCTCTGTAATAATGACTTTCGGTTATATAAAGCCCCTTCTGAGGTATCCCGTCCAGTTTGCTTATCATTTCTGGGATGTACTGAAGCAGGCCCTTGACATTGACGCATCCCATCTTGAGTTGAGCAAGTCCTTCGTTTATCTTGGCGAAATATCCGCCGTCGATGAAAACTCCTATCGATCTGTGTTCCATATGTTGATTATCTTGTTACTGCATATTTTATCACCTGCACATATTCATTATTCCTGAAGTTCAAGATGATGGCGAGATAGCCGATGTTCTTAGGTTTGACAGTGATTTTGTGTATTCCGTTCTGCTTTTCCTTCAGATTCCAGTCGTCGAACCATGTCCCGCTATTGTCGATCTTCCATTCGGATTCTGTTTTGCTCCTGAACTCGAATGTATATTCCTGTCCGATATGTAACGGGGAATGCAGCGGGATGCTTATTATTTCCAGTTTATCATGGTCGATATAGAATTCAGGAACATTGATACTTCCTGTCGAATGCAGTTCATCCAACAGTTTTCTCCCGTCTATACCGATTCTCTTGAACAGATTTATCTTCAGATTACCGATTGTCTGCAGTTCCGGATTCATATAAGGATCAAGATTCACGGCCAGTTCCTCTATTTCAACACCATCGGTATCGATGCCATATTCGAAAGCAGCGGCTACTTCGCCTTCCGGTGCATTCCTGTCTATTATATAGATCATGACCTTTCTTGTCCCTGCCACAACGAATTCAGCCCTTTTGCTGTAAGAATTCTCTATCCATTGATCAGCCGCGATGTCGATGTCATCAATTCTTATGATGTAGTCGTAAACGTCGTTGTCAACTGCTTCAAACAGGTATCGTTCTCCTGCTTTCAGCCTTCCTTCGACAGGGATAGCACTTACCATCATGTCATTTGTCAGACAACCGTAAATCCGAGGTAAATGAAGTTTTCCTTGCAGAGCATCGGCGAGAATCCTGCTGCCCTTCAGACCATATTTTTCCAGAGTCGCATTGATGTATGGAAGGGCTTTGAACTGTTCTTCATCAATAGGATCATCTATCAATTGATCTTGCTTCCTTACAGGCAGATGTGTGGTGATCATCATGAAAGGATCGACATCAAACCATGCCATGTTGTTGGGAGTCCTGATGAATCTTCCGTCTATTACGAGACCGGCACCCCATGTCGGTTCTATAAGAATCTTTCCTCTTTCCGTTTCTGCGATTATCCATGCCTGAGTATCATGATTTATGGTCCCGTCGATCTCCTTAGACTTTCCTATCACGATCGTGCTCTGAAGCCCGACGGCTTCAGACATTCTGTAGAATAATTCGCAGAAACCCATACATGAAGCTTTTCGTTTTGCAAAAGATTCGTCTGCGGTATGGATTTTCCCGTATGTGTCGTAGGCTATGTTGTCACATAGCCAGCGATATATCAGTTCGGCCTGATAATATTTCTCGCTGATTCCGAATGTCATCTCTTCTGCCAGCGGCTTCCAGTCTTTTGCCGTTTCACTTGGCTTTATCTGTGCATGTGCTGCTAAAGTGCTCAACAGTATGATGACAGTACTAATATATGACTTCATATTCCAATAAAAGCTTGTATTCCTTGCCGCCGACATTGATGCCGATTCCGATGAATCCCGGTTTTTCTATCGTCACGGTCTTTTTGTAGATGCCCTGCTTCTTTGCCGACTTATCCCAATTCTTGATGAAGATGTCTTCATTGATGATGGCGAATGTATCAGCGGTGTTGCTCCTGAATTCGAATGTATAGGTTTCCCCGACCTTGAGAGGCGAGTGGAACGGAACATCGATTATCTCAATCTTTTCAAGATTCTTATACATGACAGGAAGGGCATATGCCTCGTGTGCTCTCAGATCGGAAAGCACTTTGTGACCGTCTATGCCAAGCTGACGCATGAAAGGGATATTTGCATTATCGGCACTTCGTATTTCATCTGTAAGATACGGATCGTAAGCCGCTATGGCTTCCAATGCATTCTTGTCACCTTCAATTATCTTGTATTCGAAAGCAGCGGCTACTTCACCTTCCGGTGCATTCCTGTCGAGAATATAGATTACCATCTTCTTCTCTCCTGAAATTATGAATTCTGCTGTCCTTGTGCTTGCATTGACATTCCAGCAGATTGCAGGTATAGGTTCGTCATCTATACGGATTTCATAGTTGTATTTCAGACTGTTACCGCTGATGAAACGGCAGATTTCACCTTGTCTGACAGTTCCGTTCATCGGAATCTCCCTGATGAGCATGTCTTCGGTCACCGTTCCGTATGTGAAAGGCTGGTCCAATTTTCCTTCTATGGCGGCATTCAGAGTCTGACGTCCGTTCATCCCGAGTCTTGCCACAGCCGGATCTATGTAAGGAACCTTTGCGAAAGTCTCATAGTCTATGGAAGGACTGATGAGCTGATCACCTTTGGATGTCGGGAAGTGAGACATGACCATTATGTAAGGGTCAACGTGAAACCATGACATGTCTCCGTCACTCTTGGTGAATACTCCGTCAGATACGCTTCCTGCACCCCATGTGGGGTCTGTCAGTATCCATCCGTCTTTGATCTTTACCATAAGCCACAGATGATCCTCCTGCGATATTTCATTATGCAGATTCTTGACCTTGCCGCTGATTATGTATGTTTCAAGTCCGACAGCTTCTGCAAGTCTCTGATAGACTTCGCAGAAGCCCTGGCTGCCTCCGGTCTTTTTCTCCCAGCATTCGTCGGCAGTGAAAACTGTATTTGAAGTGTCGAAGGAAATGTTGGCACAAATCCATCTGTATATGTTTTCTGCCTGCCGGTATTTGTCAGACGTGCCTTCCGTTATTGTCCTGGCGTCTTCAGACCAATCTCTGTATGTAGGTGATGCCTTATGCTGTGCATGGCATATTCCGCTCGTCATCATGACGAACATTACCGCTATGACTGAATGCTTGATTTTCATATTAAGAAACTGTTTCTTAATCGACTAATGTCATTTCTTCAATAAGGTGGTCTGCATCTGCAACCTTGTCTATCACGAAAAGGAGATAGCGGACATCGAGGGAGATGTTGCGGCAGATCTCCGGGTCGAACACTATGTCGCTCATGGTACCCTCCCAGACACGGTCGAAGTTGATGCCTATGAGGTTGCCGTCAGCGTCGATGATAGGACTTCCTGAATTACCGCCGGTTGTGTGGTTGGTAGCAATGAAACATACCGGAACTTCACCGTTTCCATCAGCCCAGCGGCCGAAATCCTTCTCTGCGTAGATGTCGCGCAGGTTCTGCGGTATGTTGTAATCGAAGATTTCCGGATTGTCCTTTTCGATGATTCCGGTCAGTGTCGATGACGGTTCGTAATATACTCCGTCGGCAGGATTGTATCCCTGAATCGTTCCGTAAGCGACGCGGAGGGTAAGATTCGCATCAGGATAGAATGCCTCACGTCCTGCCTTGCCGTCCGTAGCCTCGGCGAAGTCCATCTGTCCGCGCATATAGTCGCGGTAGGCGAGCTGGAGGTCCTGGTTGAGTCTCCGGGTGTGAGGAAGCACTTCAGTCGAGTACCATTTGAGGAATTCGTTGAAGAACATGAATGCAGGGTCGGCGAGTACCGCATCCTTGTCCGCTTTTGTGAGTGTCTGAGCCTTGGCGCGGTCTGCATAGATGGAATTGCTGAAAAGATCCTCCGCCCAAGCTGCGATGCTGCCGTATTTCTCCATCTGTGCCTTGAAGTATTCAGGCTTGCTCTCGGCAGGCATGTTCTTCTCATACTCGTTCATCACTGCGATGAAACACTCCTTGTCGATAGGGAGGTGGTAGTCCTTGTAAAAAGCCGACAGTGTCTCTTCTAACCGCCTGGCATCGAATGTCTCGGCAGAGAATATCTTTGCAACTGACATAGCTGCATTGGCAATTTCTACTGTACGTACAGTCTCTGTGTAGTAATCGGCCGCGTAGCTGTATGGCTCAAGTTCGCGATATATCGCGTCAATCTTTTCTACAAGTCCTTCATATTCAGTGCCCTTTGCCCATTTCTTGAAAGCAGTCTCGTATGCCTGTTTTGTGGCTACGGTCTTCATCTTCCTGATTCCTTTCATCTCGCCCTGCCACTTCTTCCATGCGTTTGCCACACCGGCCTTCTTCGATGAATACTGGATCCTCACGGCCTGGCTCTGACCCATGTACTTGTTCATGATGTCGAGTCTGAGGGTACGGATATGGACCTTATGCGGGTCGCTGATCTCCTCGATATATCGGACGCCTTCCGAGTGGATGTATTCCCTTGTGCTGCCAGGGAATCCGTAGATGAAGGTGAAGTCACCTTCCTTGACGCCCTTGGTGGAAACCTTGAAATATTTCTTAGGCTTGTAAGGAACATTGTCTTTTGAATATGGTGCAGGATTGTTGTCCTTGTCCGCATAGATTCGGAACATGGAGAAATCACCGGTGTGACGCGGCCACATCCAGTTGTCAGTCTCGCCACCAAACTTTCCTATTGATGAGGGCGGAGCGCCCACAAGCCTGACGTCACTATATTCGCGATATAGGAAAAGGAAGTACTGATTGCCGTAGTAAAGCGCCTCTACAGTCGCTCTGAGACCGTTTCCTTCCTTTGTCACTTCTTCGATGAGGGCCTGAGAATTGTTCTTCACGAGCTCCACTCTCTGGTCCTCGGTCATGGTCGGCTCGTAACCTTTGAGAATTATTGAAGTCACATCATCCATCCTTTCAAGGAAACTGACTGTCAGCCCCTTGTTGGGAAGTTCCTCCTCGCGTGTCATTGCCCAGAATCCGTCTCTGAGATAGTCATGTTCCACGCTGCTGTGCTGCTGAATCTGGCTGTAGCCGCAATGATGGTTGGTCAGAAGCAGTCCTTCAGGAGAGACAAGCTCTCCTGTACATCCGCGTCCGAACAGGACTACGGCATCCTTGAGCGATGCCTGATTGATACTGTAAATGTCCTCGGCGCTGAGTCTGAACCCCTTCTCCTGCATGTCTGTTATGCGCTGGGAGATGAGTGAGGGCAGCCACATGCCTTCATCGGCTCTGGCAGTGATGCAGCCGGCAAATGCCATGAATGCTGCTGCGATGGTTGTCAGTGTCTTTTTCATATCGTTTGTCTTGATCTTTTCTCGTCTTGTGATGCGTTTTATAGGAATATGATGTTGTGCAATATTACATTTCATATCAGATGACATGGCTGGTGAGTCCTTCGGACTCGAACATTCTCCTATAGTATTCCGCCTTCTTCTCCAATGCCAGCGGATAGGCCCTTGAGGACGAAGGCATACGCCAGAAACGCAGTGACCGCGAGCATTTTTCCTGCGAAACTGCGCTTGATACCTCTGAATTTCCGGGTATCGGGTGCAAAAATGTATCAAAACTGCACTCGATGTATCCGCCGACCGAAGGCTCTTCGCAACCGAATACCTCGCAGATTACATCCGTGGCCTTCTGACCGGTAGTGACGATCGCCCTGCATTCCGGAATCCTTTCCAGCAACGCCTTAAGGTCGGTTGCCTTGACCACTTCCAGAAACTTGTCCGAAGCATTGTCCTGCAGACGACGGACTTCGCATGCGGTGTCATATAAGGCTATGCCTCTGGAAGTGCAGAATTCCACGATCCTATCCTTGTCGAACCGTTTTTCAGATTGTTTACCCGATCTTGCACTTCCAGCATGAGAAATTCTGTTTTCGGTTTCGCTTATTGCAGAAGTTCCGGCAACAAAATGATCCCTGTCTCCATAGAACACATGCCCCACGATCCGCCACATGTCATTGATCCAGTTTGGATAGAAGAAGTCCATAGACCACCTCTTTCGTGACGGAGGGAAACTCCCGAGCATCAGCACTTTAGCCCCTTCCGGCAGAAATGGCTCGAGAGGATGAGTCTCCACAGGTATGATATTCTCCTCCATATCCTCACAAAAATAATAAAAATATGGTATTTCTCCATGAAAATGACCGTTCTGATGGAGAAACTACGTATAAAGCCCTGTTTCTCCACGAAAAAGCCTGTTTCTGTGGAGAAGTCGTTCAGTAAGTTGCCTTTGTCCACGAAAATAGCCGTTTCTGTGGAGAAAGGCGAGTCGAGGTGTCGGTATAAACGAAACTGCCGCCCGGAGAATCACTTCTGCGGACGGCAATCAGTTCGTGCAATATTTATGTTTAACTAACTCATTCATCCATTAGACACATTCCGTGCCATAATTGCTACAAAGAATTATTATTATTTTAAACGATATATCGGTTTTCACAGATTGTCATCCTGAGCCTTCATCCCTGAGCGGAGTCGAAGGGGTAGCGAAGGAGACAGTGAAACAGAATCATTTCCTGTTTCATCGGAAGTATAGAGTGAACACTGTGGACTGGAGATCGCTGCGGGTAAGACGGAGTGTGCCGTTATGCAGGCGCATTATCTGGCGGGAGAGACTGAGGCCTATGCCTGTGCCTTCCTGCTTTGTGGTGTAGAACGGTACGAAGATCTCTTCCTGACTTTCCTTGCTGATCGGGCGTCCGTTGTTGATGACGTGTATGATCACATTCTCTGCAAGGTCCATCTCCGCCACGATTTCTACGTATGTCGCCGAGGCCTGGATGGCATTCTTGACAAGATTGACGAGAATCTGCGAAATCTGTCCCTCATCGGCATAGAGAAGTATATCTTCTGCCTTTTCTGTGAATTCAAGTCTGACTCCTTGCTCCTCCGCCTGCTGTCCGGCAAGCTGGATGACTCTTTCCATCAGCTCCCTCACGAGGAAGGCCTTCCGTACCGGTGCCGCCACTCGGGTCAGGTTGCGGTAAGAGTCAACGAATTTGATCAGACCTTTAGAGGACTGCGATATGGTTTCGAGTCCGCTTCTAATGGTGGAGTTGTATTCCGAGTCGTAGCTGTTGCCGATATATTCCGACAACGTATCGCTTAATGAAGCGATAGGGGTTACCGTATTCATGATTTCATGGGTAAGGACTCTGATGAGCTTTGTCCACGATTCCTGCTCGTTTTCAGCCATCTCGTTGCTGATGTCGTTGAATGCCACTACCTTCACGGCTTTCCCGCCTATGCTTGCCGATGATGCAGTGAGTGATATCCTCTTCTGCCCGCTTTCATTGTAGTATTCAGCCCTCTCCTCGCGATTGTCCGACACATTGCGGAATGCCTCCTCCAATGCCGGACTTATCGTCCGCAGCTGGCGTATATGGCCGAATGTGGCAAGTCCTAAAAGGTTGAGTGCCGTGGAGTTGCAATATATGACTCTACCCTCATGTATGGATGGAGCTTCCTTGTCTGATTCGATCACTACGACACCTGTCTGGACGTGGTCAAGCATCTGTCCGTAGAACCTCTCCTGTTCCATGATCTCATGCCTTTCCTTGTCAAATATGTTTCTAAGACGATTGAGGGTGCGGTTGAATTTCCTGCCGAACACTCTGTTTTCGTCGAATCTGAAGTTAAGTTCCTTGTCCTCGAGAGCATCCAGCATATAGCTGACCTTTCTGCGGGTCTTCCTGGAGGTCAGCAAGGCAGTCACAACGGCTGTCAGAACAATTGCAGCGGTCAGTATCAGTATATGATGGATGTAAGTCATCATATGTTATATTTCTTCAGCTTCGAATATAAGGTAGGTCTGCTGATATCGAGCGATTTCGCCACCATCGACAGATTGCCGCCGAATCTGGCCATTGCCGCTCTGATAGCCTTTTCCTCCGCCATTTCAAGAGTCTCTTCGCCGGATCCGGCAGCAATTTCCGCTGTACTGGCAGGGGAGAGCTGCAGGTCAGAAGCTTCAAGCACAGACCCTTCGGAGAGAATCACAGCCTTTTCGATGCAGTTCTGCAGTTCCCTTATGTTGCCGCTCCAGCGCTGCTGCTTCAGCAGAAGTGTTGCTTCGTCAGTCAGTCCGGTCACTTCGCGGTGGTATCTTGCAGCATATTTCGCTATGAACATTTCTGCGAGCGGCAGGATCTCGTCTGTCCTTTCGCGGAGAGCCGGAAGATGAAGATGCATGGTGTTTATGCGGTAATAAAGGTCCTCGCGGAAACTTCCTTCGCGTACCATCTTTTCAAGATCCTTGTTGGTCGCGCAGATCAGCCTTATGTCAACCGGTATCGGCCTGTTGTCTCCGACACGTACTATCGACCTGTTCTGCAGGGCGCGGAGAAGCTTCATCTGCAGGTGAAGAGGAATGTTGCCTATCTCGTCGAGGAAGAGCGTGCCGCCGTCGGCTTCCTGGAATTTGCCGATGTGGTCTGAATGGGCATCTGTGAAGGCCCCCTTGACATGTCCGAAAAGCTCGCTTTCGAACAGTGTCTCAGTGAGTGCACCTGCATCGACGCAGACCATCGGCCTTAAAGAGCGCTCCGAAAGCCTGTGTATCTCGCGGGCAAGGACATCCTTTCCTGTTCCGTTCTCTCCGGTTATCAGCACGGATGCATCTGTCGGAGCTATCTTCTCTACCGTTCTGTGCACATTACCCATTGCAGCACCGCGTCCCCAATGCATCTTCTCGGAAGAATTGATCCCAGGCATCCCGGTTACCCCTCCGTTCTCTTTTATGCGGTGGCTGTATGCGGCCTTGAGAGTCTCGATCAGCTTCTCATTTTCCCAAGGCTTAACTATGAAGTCAAAAGCCCCGCGCTTCATTCCCTCCACGGCAAGCGATATGTCTGCATATGCGGTAAAAAGCACTACCTCCACATCGGGGCAGCGCTTTTTGATCTCTGAAAGCCAGTAGAGACCTTCGTTTCCGGTATTGATGTCTTTGTGAAAATTCATGTCCAGCAGTACGACGTCCGGACGGAAGTCCCCAAGTCTGCTTACCAGCTCGTTAGGGGAGGGAATAAGTTCTACACCGGTGAAATGCATAGGCAGAAGCAGCTTAAGGGCTGCTCTTATTCCGCTGTTGTCATCGACAACCAGTATGTTTCCTTTGCTTTTTGCCATTTTCCTGTAAATTCTCTCAAAGATACAAAAAATTCTTATTCCTTCTTCAGTTCGGAAGCAGGATCCGTATTCATGAGCCTGACGGCCTGTGATGAGATGGATATTCCCACGATGATCAGGATTACTGCCAGGGCGCAGACATATATCCATGCTCCGTTCTCTATCCTTACCGGATATTTGTCGAGCCAATGTCTTATATAGAGCCATGATGCCGGTATGGCTAAGGCTGCTCCTGCGATTACCGGCCACAGGAAACCTGAGGTCATGTCTGTGAATATCTTCCTGCGTGAGCACCCGAAACTCTTCCTTATCGCCACATCCTTTGTCTGCATCCGTGCATAGTAGCCGCTCAGGGCAATGATGGCCATCATTGTCATAAGTAAGCTGAGGATTGCAAATACACCGACCATAGCGAGTGTGCGTCTTTCCTCTCTATAGTTCTCTTCCACGAGGCTTGACAGACTATCGACCGACGGCTGCTGGTCCTGAGGCTTCAGGCCTATGTAAAGTTCCCTGATCTTATTAGCTGCTTCTTCCACATCACAATTGACTTTGACAAGGAAACGGTCATAATTCAGCGGCTCCCTTATCGTGAATGAATAGCCTGCAGAGGTCTCGGCGTCCTTCACATTTCCCATCCGGAAGTCCTTGATGATCCCGTCGAACTGCGAGCCTTTTCCTTTTCCCGTGGTAATGTGATTATCCTTGATGTGAGGGAGAAGATTGTTGACGGTAGTCTCGCAGAGATATTTCTTCCTTGCATCTCCGAATCGGTTGATGGTTGAAGTGCCATAATCCTCTATGATTTCCAGACCGAGAAGTCTGAAAGCTGTCTCGTCTCCATCATTCTGTTTGATGGAGACCATCTCGTCGTTCACCATCATCATCTGCATGGATGCGTACGGCCTTGTA
>JAFUQW010000063.1 GCA_017472115.1 Bacteroidales bacterium
TAGTAATCGCTCATATCTTTCAGGGAATTTTCGTAATGCTTCTTATCTTCCGGCGTAAAATTAGCGATTTCGGCCAACATAAACAAGCGACGGAACAGCGGATCCGAAAATTGATCCGGAACAGACACCATCTCATGCATATGTTTCAGCAGGTACATCCACTTGTCGAACACCGTATCGAGTTCCCACAGGCGCTTGTTGAAACGCCCCAACTCCAGAAACACAAAGCGCAGGACATCAGTCATCAGCTCGCCCGTAACATCTTCACGCAGGCGGTAAGATGAATGGTAACGCCCTGAAGGCCAGTCAGGAACATGGTCGAAACGGAAATTCAGTATCGCCACAACAGTCACCGGCCGGAGATCGAAGTCCCAGCTGAACGCGCGACGGCTATCCTCCTCCGGGCATTCCGACAGATACCTCTCATGGGCCTGACGACCCTGCTCATTGATCGGGTAAGTCGTATAATAAAGGGCACGCTTGCGGAAATGCCTCTGGTAACCCTTCTGAATCTCGATGATGAACTGACTTCCGTCCGAACACCGGCAGGAAATATCGAAAATCGCCTTACGGTCCAGCTCCGTCAGCCCGAGGTGTTCCGTCGGGATAAAGAACACATCCTCTATATCCACGTCCTCCAGGACCATATTCAGGAAGCCTATCAGCACATCCTTATTCTCCTCGCTGCCGAAAAGCCGCTTGAACATGAAATCGCACAGCAGCTCCGCATAAACCTGTCCACCTGTCTTCTGTTGCATGACAATCAATATTTAACGTTTACAGCAGCAAAGGTCGGGACAACTATCCGTATACCGAAAAAGTATACGGATAAATTTTAAAAACAGCAACAGAGGGGCCTGAGGGGCCGTTTTCCTCTGAAGAATTAAGCTCACTTTTGTGAAATTTCAAAGGAATTTGTCATGCGGCAGGAGCACACCGGGTCAGCAAATGGTCAAGTAGAGCATGGCAGAAAGCTAAAACCTCAGGCACGTAGCGGGCGGAGCTGCTCTTGGGCTGAGCTGCGCATCCTGCTGTGAACCGCTGGCCGGCGTATTCACCAGCGGTATTGCCTCTCTCCGAAACTACCTGAAACGCAAGCATCTTACCCTCACCAATATATGCAGTTTTGGGAGCAAGAAAACATGTTGCAGGAGGTTTTCTGGTTTCTGTGCTTGTCCTGAATCTGGTTCTGATTCTTGATGAGGATGCACCGTAGCCGAAATATACGAACTACGGCTACTACAGATCAAGCGCTCCGGGCGGCTCGGCCTAAGCTAAGGGCCGTCCTCGCGCTTGACTGTTGTCTGGTTGTTCCGGCCTTGCAAATCCACACTACTTCCTAAAAACAGCAGCCTCGTCCGCAAAAACGTCTGATTTACGGATGAAGGACATCAAAATAATGTGCGCATCCGTAAACCTGGCCATTATACGGATGGAGACGCAAGACATCTCCAGACAGAGCCTTGAACGTCATAGCTAAGACACCGGAACACAGGTCAACAAAAAAAGCGACCACCCCGTCCGTTAGGACTCAGCCTGGGGTGGTCGCAGAGTAAGCGTAGTATTGAATTGTTATAGGCTGTTTTTCTTTATGTCTTCCCTCGCGGGTTACATTATTCTTTCGTTTTTATTAACTATCTCGTTTCCTCATTCGCCTTGATTATCGCAGAAGCCGCAGCTCCGCACTTAATGCACTGACACACAATCGGTTATATTCACAAGGGTGCATATTTCACACCGACCCTTACAGATACATCTCACTGATATTCAGGGCGATAGGTGCGGGCATCCCTGCCCTCCTGGCAGCTTCCCGGCCGGGCATCAGTTCGTTTCAGGAAGGAGAACGATATTCGGATTATTGAAGAGTTCATCCAGAGATGCCAGCTCTACCCTGTAGGTTTTTCCGCCTGAAAGATACTCGAACTGGATCTTGTCTGAATACCAGTTGAAACCATACTCACCGCGGAGACGCAACTCATAATGTCCATCCGATGTCACAGAAACTGAACCGATACGGGTATTGTCGGAAATTCTTTCCATAGGCACGAAACCGCTCGCCGGAACATTCGCAGCGGAAGCCGCATCAGCACCAAATTTTATAGTTCCTGAGATAGAGCTGTTGGTAAGCCTGAAGGTCTTCGAATGGTAAATGATCTTCTCCTTTTCTGCACTGATCACGATATCACCGGCAGAAACGACCTTATTGGTCACGAAAGGAAGAGTCTTACGCTCGCCTGTTCCGGCAGCATAGGTCAAAGCAGCTCCAGATCCAAACGTAGCTTCAGTCTCACGGGAAGCATCAACAACATACACAAACTTCTCGATACTCTCATCATAGTAGAACTTCTCCTCTGTCAAGTTACCACGACGCTCCTCGTCAATATCAAGCATCGGCGCTTCGATGAACACCTTGAATGCAGTTCCGAAAGGATGAACTACAGATCCATCTGTTCCTGTGAACTGAGTGATATCAAACGAAAGGTCTACCTTCTGTGCCGGAGCATATGTCATCGAAACTACTGAAACTTCCTCCGGAGCATCTGTACCATTCGTTCCATCATTTACCTTATACGCACCCTCTGGAGAGCGAGCAGTACCAGAACCATCACCATCAAACTGTGCCGCAAAACGGTAAGGACGGTGGTTCGCCATCTCGAAAGTCACTGAACGGTATGTATTGCCGGAATATGTGCCACCCAAACCGGATACCGAACCCGGCTGATTCGAAGAAATACGCACTACCTCTGCACTTAAAGGCTTGTTTGTGTGCATGTAAACCGAATATTGTGTGCCTCCTGCTGTCCTCGGCTTAAACATATAAACACGACCTCCGGTACTCCACAAGCCCTCATTGATCGGATAGAACTGACAAGGGAAATTTCCAGTTACTCCAGCCAATCCTTCTTCGCCATCAACGTAATGGTCAAGATTTGAAGAATAGAGAAGAAACTCATCAGCTGCCTCAACTGCAGGGCTCATAGTCATATCAAATGTCACCGGAGCATTGACCTTCTGCGGAACGAGCATATAAAGAATCGGCTCATCGTTCGCAGCATAATCCGGGGTATATGAAGTGAGGCCAGCAAGGGTGATTGTTCTATCCTGCGCAGCAAAAGTATACACCTTGGTCAAAGGCTCGAAATGGGCTGCCTCAATAGTAATGTTTCCGGATGTACCACCGGACTGATTCAGAATCGAGTCAAAATAGAGACGCTGCACGCCCGGACCGGTCACGGTGTAGACATACTTGTAACCATTGTCATTGGTGTCTGCCACGCCGTCAGGATCATAACCATCCTGGCCCTTTCTGATGATCGGAAGAGACTGGCCTGAAGCAGCACGGACGTCGAGATCGTTCACAGACACGAGCACATCGAACGGGAAGAGCTCAGCAGGACAATTATCAGGAATAGTGAACATCATCGTCATGTTCGCACCCGCCGTAGTCGAATAAACCTCGGTAGACACCCACGAAGGAACAAACTCCATCGTGTTGATCGAGATAACCTTGATCTTGCGCTGAAGAGGTCCGAGCTTCACAAGGATCGTTCCCTCACGCTTGATTTCGCTCGCCTGAAGCTGATTAAGCTCAATCTCCAACACTCCCTCCACCTTTGATGTATTGTTAGTCGTGAAGGTGTTTGTTATAGCATTTTTCGCAACAGTGTTACCCTCAAGCCATGAAACTTCAGGCTTGTCAGTTGCTGCAACCACAGCACCCGTACCCAACTTTTCTACCGAATAACGAAGAGTAAGTTTATGATTGGTTGTATTCCACACAGCATCGTTCTGGCCGACAACGACATAAGTCTCCTTTACTGCAAGAGCATAGTCGGCACTGCGTACCTCCTTGACATTATCAGAAACCGAAAGCCACACATTGTTGGTCGCAGGAGCATTCAAAGCTTCTTCGAAGGTCTCCTGGCCATACTCAAGGGCTCCCATGATAAAGACATTATAGTTGAAGTTACGCATCACTGGAACGAAGTCATTTGCAGTGTCGATCAGCATCACGCGGTAATACTTCGATGTAGTCTCGCCGGCATTCTTACCCTTGATGATCACGCTGACCGGATTCTCAGAAGTGTTTTCGGTCTCGAAAACATACTGCCACTCCTGAACGGTAACATCCTGAATATCTGAAAGAACCGCCCTATTTTCAGGAAGTGTCACGAATCTCATGCTCTTAGGAAGCTGAGGAGCCTCCCATGTACCTGAAGGACTATACGGAGCCACTGTACCGAAGGCGCTGGTGTTCACCACAGCAAAACCGTCGACAGTAAAAACACTAGCGCCGCCTGTTGTCGTGGCGTTTACCGTAACACCTACTCTCGCATGGTTTCGTGTAAGGACAACTGTTCCTTTATCATATGACTTGGTGGAGGATTCAGAACCATCCTCATTGTAAAAGACCTTTGATACAACGATATTCTGAAGCGCCAGCTGCATAGTCTCGGCAGGAGCACCGTTAATCTGAACATCCGCCTTCGCTACCCTCGCCCAGTAGATCATCATTCCTGATGAGCCCTCCATCGCAGAGATTACCTCCGACTCGGTCTTTCCGACAAACTCAGACTCGTCAAAAAGACTCATGTTCTGGTTCGCCAGGAAGTGGATGCGGTCGGTTGTCTCCGGAATTGCAGCGGTATAGCTTCCCTTTATCGACGGCTGCGCTGTCTGATCTGGAGTCAGGCTCGCCTGAACAGTTGCAAGGAAGAGTCCCTGCTCATTGAAGCAGAGGAGGGACATTGTACTGATATCCTCACCGTCAGGGTCTACGACCTTCGTAACCATCTCGCCCATATCAGGAATCGCAGCCTTGAATGACACATTGACATAACCGTCCTGAGCCGGAGTATCGAATCCGTCTATCAGAGGCTCCTGACACGAAGTCACAATCCCGAAAAGCGTCGCAGCCAATGCGGCAATCTTCATATATCTTTTCATAGTCATCATCTTTTATTTCAATACTACTTTGCTCAA
>JAFUQW010000064.1 GCA_017472115.1 Bacteroidales bacterium
CATTTTTAAATTATTTTTGCGATGAAAAAAGAAGTAGGAAGAAAATTGTCGATTTGGGAGAAAGTCGCAGATTTTTTGATAGACATTTCCAAATATGTATTGACTGCCGTTATCATTACCTCGGCCTTTGAAGAATTGTCTGATAATAAACTGACGATGTATGTTATCAGTATTTTAGGTTCTGTCATATTTTTTAGTGCAAGTATTTTTATCCTTAATTTATATACAAGAGATGAGAACTAGTATAATCATGGGAGTACTGATAGTCATTACCGTATCATTTATGATATTCATCAGTACGAAAAAAGGAAAAGAATGGTTTGATAAAATAGACAAGTACTAGAATGCTTGATCTACAGAATCCTGTCCCGGTCAGAAATGATCGGGATATTTTTTTTGCAGAAAATGTTGCAGATTAAAAAATCATTGCTACCTTTGCAGTGTATTAGTACGTTAATACACTATAACAAATAGACACCTTAAATTATAACGCTATGATCAGAATCAATGACTTAGGCTTCAGTTACGGTGAAAAACCGGTACTGAAACACATCGGGATGAATCTCGAAGAAGGGAAGATCTATGGACTTCTCGGAGAAAACGGGGTCGGAAAGACCACTCTCCTCACACTCCTCAGCGGGCTTAAGAAGCCTCAGGTTGGAAGCATCGACATCGATTCGCACAATCCGTTCGACCGCGAGCCTTCATTCCTGACGGAGCAGTTCTATCTGAGCGATGACGTGAATGCCGCCAACATGAAAGCATCCGACTACGCATCCAACTACGGAAAATTCTGGGAGATGTTCGATATGGCAAAATTCCTGGAAATCATGGAGGTATTCGAAAACGATCCGACGCAGAAGATGAACAGGATGTCAACCGGCCAGCTGAAGAAGACCCACATCGCATTCGCACTGGCATGTAACACGAAGTATCTGTTCATGGACGAGCCGACGAACGGCCTTGACATCCCCTCAAAGGCGCAGTTCCGCAAGGCAATCATGAAATACACCCGTGAAGACTCCACACTTCTCATCTCTACCCACCAGGTGCGCGACCTCGAGAATGTGATCGATCCGATCATCATCCTTGACAAGCAGGATGTGCTGCTGAACGCAAGCATCGAGGAGATCACGCAGAAACTGTATTTCGAATACGGCAACGAGAAAATGGACGGCGCCCTCTACAGCGAGATGATCCCGGGAGGAAGCATCCAGGTCGGCCTCAACACCGCAGGTGCGGACAGCAAAGTCAACATCGAGGCACTGTTCAACACCGTGCATCAGCACAAGGAACTTATAAAAGGAATCTTTAACAAATAGCACCATGAAAAACGACATATTCGACTTCCGCAGATTCGGAAAATATTTTTTGAGCGACCTGAGGACATGCAGCGCCAATTTCGGGCTCAGCCTCATCACGTTATCACTGATCACATTCGGCATCACATACGTACTCACAATCATCAACAATCTCATATTCGAAGAAGTCTGGGCAGGTCCCAACAACGGACTGAGAATGTTCATATACGCCGTCAACCTTATGGCTGTGGTCATCCTGATGCCTGTCAAATGCTACGGAGGACTTACTGACAAGAAATACGGTTCCTTCTGGCTGAGTCTCCCTGCTTCAGGAATGGAGAAATTCGCCAGCATGCTCATCAACACAATCATCATCGCCCCACTTGCAGCAAGCATGCTCTTTCTCGGAATCGATGCACTGACCTGCCTGTTCGACCAGACCTGCGGTGCCCCTGTAGCGGTAAGCATGTACAAGATCTCCGAGATACTGGGACAGATAGGAAGCACCGGCGAATTCTCAGGAGAGAGGGTTCCGGAAAGCCTCATGCCTTTCATAAGTCAGATCACGAACGGATGGCTTTACATCGATGATCTTTTCGGAATATCGCTTCCTTTCCTTCTCGGAGCAATCTTCTTCAAGAAGAACAAGACCGCAAAGACATTGCTCTCGCTCTTCGGATTCGGAATGGCGGCAAGCATGATATCTGCACCACTGATGCAGCACTGGGGACTGGAGATCATAGAGAGCGCTGACCAGATCGAGGAACTCTTCTCGCATGGATTCTTCAGAAATGTAGCGTTGTGGGACACATTGAGCGACACTGTCGTAAATCTCGCTTTGCTGACAGGCATCTGGTTCAGGATCAAGACCTTAAAGCATTAGAATCATGGAATTCAACGAAAACAAATCAATATATCTGCAGATCTGCGACGCGATATGCGAGCAGATTCTCAGCGGGACGCTGAGACCGGACGAGCGCATCCCTTCGGTGCGCGAGTACGGAGCAGACATCGGAGTGAACCCCAACACAGTGATGCGAAGCTACGAAAAGCTGACCGGAGAGGGAATCATATACAACAGGAGAGGCATAGGCTATTTCATCAGTCCGGAGGCAAAAGAAATAGTCCTGGAGGCTCAGAGAAAGGAATTTCTGGAAAACGAACTTCCGGAAATATGCAGGAAGATGAGACTTCTGGGCATTTCGGAAGAGAAATTTCTCAACTCGCTGCGCTCACTTGAAATGACATAGCAAAATTTGCAATGTCGGGAAAAATGAGTACCTTTGTAGAGTACTAAGACATAGGCCGGAAAATAAGCCGGAATGAAAAGAAAACTGAGAAATATCATAATGATGCTGCTGGCACTGCCAGCGGCATTTTCGTGCTCTGCAGACATGTCAGGCCATATGAACCCCGGCATATCTGCCGAAGCCTATAGCCTTATAATCAGCGGCGTCGTTTCAGACAAAGAATCGTCATTGCCATTGGAGGGAATCAAGATAAGTTTCTCCGCATACCTTATGGGACAGACAGATTCCTCCCCACTTTCCGAAATGAATGTCTATACAGACAACAAAGGCATGTACAGGATAGAAGCAGAAGGCTTCAGGGAAGAAATCACATGCAGACTCACCGCTTCCGACATCGAAGGCATCTATTCCGATTCGGAACAGATAATGAACATATCGTGGGAAGGTGTGTCATATGACTATGCCAGCGGCACATTCGTCGTCAATGCAGAAGAATTCAAACTTGAGAAGAAGAAATGAGAAGAGTATTTGCAATTATGTCTGCCGTTGCCGTCACATCCTGCATGGCGGCAGAGATGATACCGGATCATAATGCAGACTCAATAGACAAGGTGCCGGCAATCAAAGGAAACGTAAGTGATGCCGACGGGACTCCCATAGAATACATAATGGTGACATTGGATTGGGGAACTTACGCTGACAAGACTATCCTATATACATCAAGCGAAGGACATTTCATTTCAGAGATTCCTCATGAAGTCATTGAAAACGAAGGCAGTCTTACCATAACGATGTCAGACATTGACGGAGAGGAAAACGGGGGTTGCTTCGAGACCATGACCGACATGATCAAGCTGTCAAAGGAAGATAACGGGACCGAAGCCGTCATTTTGGATTACCGCCTGACTCGCGCCACTCCTTCGGAGAACACCCCACAATCTTGACGAACTGTCTGTGGAAATTCGATCTGTCGCTGAAACCGCACATTTCACCGATCAGATTGGTTGAGAGCTTGGGCTCGGACAGAAGCAGCTGCTTTGCATCTTCTATCCTGAGCTGAGTCCTCCATGTCTTGAAGTCTATTCCCACCTTGTTCATGAAGTAATTGTGCAGATATTCCTTGGAAGTCTTGAGTTCTGCAGCAATCTCCTCCCTGCTCTTGTCATATTTCCTGAAACGCTTCTCTTCCACCCATTTCTCGAGCGCCTTTTCGAGAGCGGCCTCATCATGTCTGGCATTATTTCCTTCAGAAATCTTCGCTATCCTGCGTCCTTCACGACGTATCCTCATGTCCTGGCCGGTAAGAGCCTTATGCGCGAAAGCATCAAGCACAAGCTTGTGGCTTCCGATGAAGGATATGAAATTGGAAGAAAGATAAAGCATGTAAACAAGATACCAGACGGTATAAAGCGCCGCAACTTCCATCTTATAGTCAAGCAGCCAGTACAGACAGAGATAAACCAGGATGAAGATATTGGTCAGCATCGATATTATGTAACAGAAACGCACCCACTTTATCTTGTGACTCTCGTCTTCGTCATAATAGTTTTCGAGTTCCTTAAGTGAATGCTTGTAGGCCTTGTCGAAATATACGATGTAGGTGACCGACTGGATGAGGAATGCAGTCAAGGCGACAATGCACATGAACAGGAAATAGTTCATATTCTCAGATCTGTATGCTCCGAGAAGCAAGATGGCGATAACGGCAGAAACCAGAAGACCGGGAACGAACATACGGTGCCTGTGCTCTCCGGCCTTAAGCAGGGATATCATGGAATAGGATATGATAGAGGTCGAGAAATGCACTACCACATAAATGGCGAGCATGGTGAACATCTCCCAATCCCATATGTCAGGCTGTCCGTACTGGCTCATCGTATAGAACATCATGAAGCTGCATATCAGGAAGCTCACGACAATGGCAAGCTTGGAATTGATGAGCTTGGAACTGTAATCGGACTGAGGAATCTTGATCAGCATGAGCAGAAGCGCAAGGATGGTAGAACCCACCCCCACGATCAGCTGGACAGCCGTGTCAGGACAAATGTTTATATCTATCATTCTATGTGTGCAAGCCTTATTTTATAACGGCCTGCGAAAATACGGATTTTTTCGTTATTTTTGCAACCGTTTTACCCGGAATTTGAGAGACGGTGTTATTTTGAACTGAAAATGATGGATTCCAACACTATAGACAAGCTTGACAAAGTCGCGACCCCGTTCTATTTCTACGACATGGAACTGTTCTGCAGAACGGTCGATCATGTGGCAGTACTTGCCGCACGCCATGACATAAAGGTGCACTATGCGATCAAGGCCAACGTGGAACGCAGGCTGCTCGAATACATAAGCGCTAAAGGCTTCGGAGCGGACTGCGTCAGCGGCAACGAGGTCCTTCACGCTCATGACTGCGGTTTTCCTGCCGACAAGATCGTATATGCCGGAGTCGGCAAGAGCGATAAGGAGATACATGATGCATTGATGCTGGGGATAGAAGCATTCAACTGCGAATCCCTTCAGGAAATCTACGTGATCAATGAAATGGCGCACCAGTATGGCTGCAAGGCCAATGTATCCGTGCGAATCAATCCCGACATCGACGCCCATACTCACAAATACGTGACTACAGGTCTTTACGAAAACAAGTTCGGAATTTCTCAGCATGAATTCGACAAGCTGATCGACCTGATACACAAAAGCGGGCACATCAACTTCATAGGTCTGCACTTCCACATCGGATCCCAGATCACCAGGGTTGACGAAGTGTTCGCCCTTGAATGCAAGAGGGTCAACGAAATCGTGGCCTACTTCGAAAGGAACGGTCTCAGGATCGACAACATCAATCTCGGAGGTGGTCTCGGAGTGGATTATGACGATCCTGACGAGAATCCTATTGCCGATTTCGAGGCATGGTTCAGGACTATAGAGGAGAACATAGTCCGCAGACAGGACCAGACGGTACATGTGGAACCGGGACGCTCATTGGTAGCACAGTGTGCCACCCTGATCTCCAGAGTGCTGTTTGTCAAGAGCGGCGAGACAAAGAACTTCCTCATCATGGACGCAGGTATGAACGACCTCATAAGGCCGGCCCTCTATGGTGCCTACCACAAGATCGAGAACCTGTCGGCACAGATGAGGACCTTCTTCCCGACCCACCAGGCATACGACATAGTAGGCCCTGTCTGTGAGTCCAGCGACGTCTGGGGTGCAGGAAGGCTTCTGCCTCTGAGTGTCCGCGGAGACCTCATGGCCATACGCAGTGCCGGAGCTTACGGACAGGTGATGGCGAGCCGCTACAACATGAAGAATCTCGCTCCGTCCGTCTTCAGCGACCGTATAGATGAAGCGCCGCAGGCCATTGACTATTTTCAGGTCTGACCTCAGGTGAAGTTTGAATAGAAATATAAGATAATAGATATGTTTGAAAATTTAAGCGAAAGATTAGAGAAATCGTTCAAGATTCTCAAAGGTGAAGGAAAGATTACCGAGGTGAACATCTCGGAAGCGATGAAGGATATCCGCCGCGCCCTGCTTGATGCCGACGTAAGCTACAAGATCGCCAAGCAGTTCTGTGACGACGTCAAGAAGAAGGCCATAGGTCAGAACGTGCTCACTGCAGTGAAGCCTCAGCAGATGATCGTGAAGATCGTCCATGACGAACTCGCGACACTGATGGGAAGCGAATCAAGCGACATCAACGTCAAAGGTTCACCTGCCGTGGTTCTCGTTGCCGGTCTCAACGGTTCCGGTAAGACGACATTCTCAGGAAAGCTCGCCCTCAACATAAAGAGCAAGAGAGGAATGAAGGTCCTCCTCGCAGCCTGCGACTATTTCCGCCCTGCAGCCATCGACCAGCTGAAGGTGCTCGGAGAACAGATCGGCGTGCCTGTTTACTCTGAAGAAGGAGTCAAGAATCCGATACAGATCGCACGCGGAGCCATTGCCAAAGCCAAGGCTGAAGGCTACTCTGTAGTGATTGTCGATACAGCCGGCCGTCTTGCCGTGGATCAGGAACTCATGGACGAGATTTCTGCACTCCACACAGCCATACGGCCTTCCGAGACACTCTTCGTAGTGGATGCAATGACAGGTCAGGATGCAGTGGAGACAGCCAAGGCATTCAACGACCGACTCGACTTCGACGGAGTCGTGCTCACAAAGATGGACGGTGACACCCGCGGTGGTGCGGCACTCTCTATCAAGGCGGTTGTCGGAAAGCCTATCAAATTCGTCAGCACAGGTGAGAAGATGGAAGCCCTCGACGTATTCCATCCTGCCCGCATAGCAGACAGAATCCTTGGCATGGGTGACGTTGTCTCACTCGTGGAAAAGGCACAGGAACAGTTCGACGAAGCTCAGGCACGCGAGCTCAAGAAGAAACTCGCAAAGGACCAGTTCACACTCTGGGACTTCTACAATCAGATCCAGCAGATCAAGAAGATGGGTAACATCAAGGACCTTGCATCTATGATTCCGGGTATGGGCAAGGCTCTCAAGGATGTGGATATGGATAACGATTCATTCAAGGGCATCGAGGCAATCATCCTCTCCATGACCCCATACGAGCGCGAACATCCTGACTGCATCAACGGAAGCCGCCGCAAGAGAATCGCAGACGGTTCCGGCACCTCCCTCCCTGAGGTCAACAAGCTCCTCAAGCAGTTCGAGGGCACCCGAAAGATGATGAAGACAGTCATGGGCGCCAACATGGGCAACATGATGAAAGGTGCGATGAGACGCAGGAGATAATCCAATCGGTATCACGAAATAAGGCTCACGCTCAACGATGATCCTCCCCTACGACTGTTGCCGACACTTCCATCCGGAGAAGTGTCGGCAATAGCACATTTTTACAATACATTAGTATTCAACACATTACAAAAAGACTGCATTGCCGATGCCTCAGCCAAACGAAGTGTCGGCAACACCTTTCAAAAAATATCTGAAAAACAAGCTGTTAACCGATAATATCAACCGCCGCATCCAGTGACAGATTGAATATACGCGCAATCTGTTTTGCCGTACAGCCGAACTGTTTACGGAATTCCATAACTACGCTCCGCATTTCCTCCGGTTCCATTTCATCCAGCGAGTTGGCATCATAACGCTTCTCAATAATTTCATCAAGCATACTCTTTAGAAGCATATCACTGAAAACCAGCGCCCCGAAATTCGTCTTTCGATGAGAAACACTAAGAAAATATTCAAACGATTTAGCTCTTCTGAAATGCTCCTCTACAAATCTTACATCAACATATGATGACGGTTCTATATACCCTTGAGTATTGATATAGTATTTTTCCGATAGTCTGATCTTTGATTTCAGTTTCGTGCATGCCTCTCTCACACCCAATCGAGTAACCGGCAAAGAATCTTGATAATAATCTATATTACTAAAATAACACCTGCCACTTCCCCATTCATAGCTTTGAGGCATACAGTTCACACCCGCGTTTACCGGATTATTCAGAACATAAGCGATAAGACGCTTCAGTCCCTCATCTGTAATATCCACACTTGCACATGTAGTCTTTACCTTATACAATAACTTACGAACGCCATATTTAAGTGTCACATATCTTGAAATCAGATTCTTATAGAGATTTATAAACTGTTCCGCTTCATGCGCTTCAGCATAAACGACAAAATGAAAATGATTCGACATGAGAACAAAAGCCAGCATGCGCACAAATGACTGATGAACACATATCGCCACATAGTTCATTCCCGCGATATAATCTTCTCTATCTCTAAAGATAAGATCACCCACCAGCCCCTTAGTAAAAATATGATAGTAACTTTTCATGGCACAAAGTTCCGGAACATTATCCGCGTAAAAAAAAATTACGCAGTTAATTACAAAAAACAGCCACAGACAAGCACACAAGTACATTCCACACATGGAAATTTGTTGAATTTTGTAACAAAATCAAACAAATTTTCCATCAGAACGCATCTACTTATCGGCAGATTTGAGTCCGATAGAGACAGTACATTTGAAAGTGAGATGGTAAGACTACCCGACGGCAACGCCTTTCCTATTATAAACACTGTTGCCGACACTTCCATCCGGAGAAGTGTCGGCAACAGCACATTTTCACAAAACATTAATATTCAACAAATTACAAAAAGAAAGCATTGCCGATGCCTCAGCCAAACGCAGTGTCGGCAACACTCTAGGGATTATTTTGGTTTATTCTCTTCCTCCAGCCGCTTGCGGTAGGCGTCCATACGCTTTTTCCAGGCGAGCTGGCGGGCACGCTGTTCCTTAGCCTTGCGTGCCTGGAGATCTTCCATCTTTTTCTCTAAATAATTATCTGCCATATCATCTATTGATAGAGACCTGGAGCAATTTCGGAGCACTCGGTCGGTCAGTCTTTTGCGTAAGTGGTGATGTTCTGCTCATGATCCAGACGGCAGACAAGGAGACAGCTATTATGCTCTGCCACGATACAGTTCTCCAGGCCCTGAACCACTACCCTCTTCGCATTCGGAGCATGCACGATGCAACCCTTGGTATCGAAGAGACGTACATCCTCACCTACGACTGCATTACCGTCCGCATCCTGAGGCATCAGAGTCCTGAGAGAGCCCCATGTGCCGAGATCGCTCCATCCGAAATCAGCCGGAATGGTATATATGCAATCTGCCTTCTCCATCACCGCATAGTCAATCGAAATCTTCTCGCATGTAGGAAAAAGTTCAGCCACAACTGATTGTTCATCAGGAGAATAGAACGATTGAGACATTCTGTCCATGATCTCCGCGAGCACAGGAGTATGACGACGGAGTTCGGAAGTGATGGTATCAACATTCCAGACGAATATACCGGCATTCCAAAGATAATTGCCTGCAGCAAGATATTCTAAAGCCACTTCGAGAGAAGGCTTCTCGCGGAACGAATCCACCTTGAGGACCTCTCCTTCGGCCTGAGCTCCAGCAGCAATATATCCATATCCGGTCTCGGGACGGCTCGGCTTGATTCCGACGGTCACGATCCGACGGTCAGATGCAGTGAAGTCCAGGGCTTTTGATATCACGCGTGCAAACTCTGAAGTATTCACCACAAGAGCATCAGAAGGAGTCACGACGACATTAGCCTGCGGATGACGCTGACGTATCTTCCAGCACGCATAGGCGATGCATGGAGCCGTATTACGCATAGCCGGCTCTGCAAGGATATGATCTGCAGGTATTTCCGGAAGCTGCTTTTTCACGATATCGACATACCTCTCACCGGTCACCACCCAGAAATTCTCCTTCGGGCACACAGGGGCGAACCGGTCAACAGTCATCTGGATCAGAGTCCTTCCGACTCCCATCACATCAACAAACTGCTTCGGCATCTGAGGCGTACTCATCGGCCAGAACCTGCTTCCGATTCCGCCGGCCATTATAACAACATGATTCTCCATAACATCAAATATTTTAAATGAATCAGCCCCGATCAGGCCTTCCTCAACGGATTCTTATCCGATAAATACCATTTCACAAACTCGGCCACTCCCTCGTGGAGCGAAACCTGCGGCTTGTAACCGATATGCTTCTCTAACTTCGAAGTATCCGCGTTCGTCTGATACACATCTCCCTGCTGCATAGGCAGATATAGCTTCTCCGCCTCCTTACCGAGAGCCCTTTCAAGTTCCGAAATGAAATCCATAAGCTTCACCGGCTGCGAACAGCCGATATTGAATATCCTGTATGGAACTCCATTGGCGCATTCGTCCGCAACCGAAGGACGGTCCAGAGCATGAATCGTGCCCGCGACAATGTCATCGATATATGTAAAGTCGCGTATCAGATCGCCTTCATTGAAAATCTTTATAGGCTTACCTTCGGTCATGGCATTCGCAAACAGCATGGGAGCCATATCAGGACGGCTCCAAGGTCCATATACCGTAAAGAAACGCAGGCCGGTCACAGGAATGCCGTAAAGCTTCGCATAACTGTGAGCCATCAGTTCGTCAGCCTTCTTTGTAGCGGCATAAAGACTCACCGGAGTATCCACCTTGTCATCCTCAGAATAAGGAACCTGCGAATTCAGTCCATAGACAGAACTTGAAGAAGCAAAGACCAGATGTGAGACAGGATTATGACGGCATGCCTCGAGAATATTCAGGAATCCTAGGACATTGCTCTGCACATAAGCATACGGATTCTCCACAGAATAGCGGACGCCCACCTGTGCAGCCAGATTGACAACGGCATCGAAGTGCTCAGAAGCAAACAACTCATCCACCGACGGTTTGTCGCATATATCCATCCTGACGAAGCGGCATCCGGGCCACACAGAACTGCTCTGACAATCCCCGAAAGCATATCCGTCAGCCGGTTGCGGAAAACCGCACTCCGCCAGACGACCATACTTGAGACGGACATCGTAGTAATCATTCATATTATCTATGCCTACGACATCGTCCCCTCTCATTGCAAGAGCAGACATGACCTTCGCCCCGATGAACCCGGCAGCACCTGTAACAAGAACCTTCATCCTCTAATCTCTCTTGAAAATATCCCTCGTATAGACCTTATCCTTCACATCGTCCAGCGACTCGTCATAACGGTTGGCGATGATGGCATCAGACATAGCCTTGAAGCGGGCCAGATCGTTCACCACCTCACTTCCGTAGAAAGTCGTACCGTCCTCAAGGACAGGCTCATAAACAATCACCTTGGCGCCCTTCGCCTTCACACGCTTCATCACGCCCTGGATCGAACTCTGACGGAAATTATCCGAGTTGCTCTTCATCGTCAGACGATACACTCCGATGGTGCATGGCCTTTCGTATGAAGCCTCGTAAGACGGTCCTTCACTGTATGAATAATATCCCGCCATCTGCAGGACCCTGTCCGCGATATAATCCTTGCGTGTTCGGTTGCTCTCCACGATCGCACGCACCAGATTCTGAGGCACATCCTCATAATTGGCAAGGAGCTGCTTCGTATCCTTCGGCAGACAATATCCGCCATATCCGAAAGAAGGATTGTTGTAATGACTTCCGATGCGAGGATCAAGGCAGACACCCTCGATTATCTTGTGGGTATCAAGACCCTTCATCTCGGCATAAGTGTCAAGTTCGTTGAAATAAGATACGCGCAGGGCCAGATAGGTGTTTGCAAAAAGCTTCACGGCCTCTGCCTCGGTGAACCCCATGAATAGAGTCTCAACATCCGGCCTGAGGGAAGCCTCCTTGAGAAGTCCTGCAAAGGTCTCGGCAGCAGCCTTGAGACGCGGATCGGAAAGATCCGTTCCCACTATGATACGCGAAGGATAGAGATTGTCATACAGAGCCTTCGACTCACGCAGGAACTCCGGGCTGAAAAGGATGTTGGAACTGCCGGTCCTGGCACGTATCGCCTCGGTGTAGCCCACCGGAATGGTTGACTTGATCACCATCACAGCATCCGGGTTGCACGAAATCACCTGACTGATGACAGACTCCACCGCAGAAGTGTCGAAGAAATTCTTCTTCGCATCATAATTAGTAGGAGCAGCTATCACCACGAAATCCGCATCTCCATATGCTTCCACGGCGTCAAGAGTAGCTGTCAGATCAAGCTCCTTCTCAGCAAAATATTTCTCAATGTATTCGTCCTGGATCGGCGACTTTCTGCGGTTGATCATCTCCACCTTCCCGGGCACAATATCTACAGCCTTGACGCTGTGCTTCTGCGCGAGAAGAGTCGCAAGTGAAAGTCCCACATATCCTGTTCCTGCTACTGCTATCTTCATATGATCGTTTTCAATTCACAAATTTAAGCATTTCTGCGGAATAAGCCGGAAACCTTAACCCTGAAATCTGTCCATACAGCAGAAAAGCCGACTGCAAGTGTGTTGCCGAGCTGTGTAAACGTCTGATCCGGGAACATAAAAAGAAGGGCTGCAGCCTTGCTCATGTGCCCGCACAGTGAGCGGGTCTTGTTGAGAAGATAGTTGGTACCACGATTCTTGATAATAGAGCGTTCCTTTCCGAAATTGCCCTCGTCAAGGACACGTCTTACAATCTTCCCTACTTTCCCGTCCTGCGATCTGTCATAGAACGGGAACTCTTCCTCCGGCATGCCAAGCTTCTCAACGAGCACACATCCGAAAGCCTTCCACGGTTTCATCATATCCATGTCATTCAACAACTTACCGAGATATTCAAGATCCAGCCGGCCCTTGCGAGCATGGAGGAACATCATCCAGTCACAGAACTGTCTGAGGCCTATGCCACTTGTAAGGAAATGATGGAAAAGATGGTTGAATATGAAGAATGCATTGAAATCATCAGCAGGCGTGTTTACAGCTGTGCCGCCAAAATCGTAAGTCACAAGGCCTGTCGATGTACCTTTGTCGGAAGCCGCCTGATAAATCACATTCCTCTTGGGTGACACAATAAGATCAGTCAGCCTGTGCACCTCCACCTCAACGCCTCCCGGCATAGTCACATGGTAATGCTTTCCGACGTTCACGCGCTCCGCCTCATCCACCTTCTCCGCAATAGGAGCAAGAATCTCACGAACCCTTTCCCCTTTCCCGAGTCCGACATAAAGATCGATGTCACCACATTGGCGAAGCTCCGGCTGAGGATAATTGCGTGCAATTCCCTGCCCTTTGAGCAGTACGGATTCCACTCCGTTCTCCCTCAAGACAGAAACGACCTTGACCAAAGTACCGTTAAGCAGATTATGCGTAAGCATGCTGCTCATCACAAACTTCTTCACCTTATTCTTCAACTCCTCTGGAACCCTCTGCGAGAGCTCTGCATCGGAAAGCAGCACATTACCCACAATACCCAGCACCGACTGGCTCTTGGCCAGCCTCACCACATTCACCCATTCGTCAAACCCCTCCGGCACCTGCGGCCTTACACCCCACATGCCTGCCTTCAGGATCTCCAGAAAAACTGCTTCAAATTGTTTCATCGCTTATCATATCATTATGAGGCTCTGCCTCAATAAAACATAAATGCAAATATAATTAAAATATAAGAGTTGTGGCTTATCGGAGTTTTTTTATAACTTTGCAGCAAGATATAATCCGCGATACGGATGAGGTATTTCGACAAGTGCCAAGACCCCGCCCCGAGCCTCACCATAAAGGTAGCCATCCGTCGCGTCATCCTGGGGCAAAAATTCAGGATGCTCACCGAGCATCCTTTTTCATACATTTAAAGCAGTAATACAATACTGCACTTTCTCATGTGACCTTCGTCGCACCCCGACAGTCATTTTAACCAGGCCGATTCCGATACACTCATAATGCATTATTATCATTTTTTCAAAAGGTTTCTGATTACCATTGGTTTTAGCCCTCATACTTGTTACTCTTCTCGCATTTGTCAAAATAGCATCCAATTGCAAAACTGCTAGAGTAGAATGATAAGATCTTGCAGCATGGGCACATGTTTCTGTGATAGAAACAAAACGAATATTGATAAACTCCTTTAAAGAAATGTTAAATCTTTTCTGAGCAGGGTTTTGCAACTTCCATTCGTGATAAAACCTGGATATAATCTGCCTTCGCCTCTCAATATCAGATTGACTCGTTCCTTGCGGTATTTCTTCGACTTTCATAATACAGCTTTAATATTTATACAGGCAAATAAAGCTCACTCGCATCAAAACCGCAAAGTCATTCGTCACATTTTTCTTTTATTTAATGTTTTTGTGTGTTTTTATCTGTTTCTGTACATTTCTTCATAATATTTCTGATAGTCACCGGAAGTGACATTATCCATCCAGGCCGGATTTTCCAAGTACCAGCGGACGGTCTTTTCGATTCCCTCTTCGAACTGGAGAGATGGCTCCCAGCCGAGTTCTTTCTGAAGTTTGGTAGAATCTATTGCATATCGAGCATCGTGGCCAAGGCGGTCGGTGACATAGGTGATAAGTTCCAGGCTATGTCCCTCAGGATTTCCGAGGACTCTATCAACGGTCTTGATCATCACCTTGATGAGGTCGATGTTCTTCCATTCATTGAATCCGCCTATATTATATGTTTCGGCTATCTTACCGTTATGGAATATCACATCGATTGCCCTTGCATGATCCTCAACATAAAGCCAGTCCCTCACATTCTCGCCCCGGCCATATACAGGAAGAGGCTTTCCTTGTCTTATATTATTGATAAACAGCGGAATCAGCTTCTCAGGAAACTGATAAGGGCCGTAGTTGTTCGAACAGTTTGTCACTATCGTCGGCATGCCGTAAGTGTCATGGTATGCTCTTACAAAGTGATCGGAGCTGGCCTTCGATGCTGAGTATGGTGAGTGCGGATTATACTTTGTGGTCTCATAGAAGAAGTCATCACCATAAGCCTTGTGACCTTCTGAAGATGCTGCTGTCTTGAAAGGAGGTTCGATTCCTTCGGGATGGTTCATGGTGAGGGCACCATAGACTTCGTCTGTGCTGATGTGGTAGAAGAGGCATGGGATGCCTTGAGATGCCCGATCGGAGTCGGGCATGACGGATGCATCGGAGTCGGGCATGACGGATGCATCTGAATCGGGCATGACGGATACATCTGAGTCGGGCATGACGTCATCGGATACAGGCATGACGTAATTGAACTGCTCCCAGTAGAGTTTAGCTGCCTGAAGGAGGCTGAGGGTTCCCATTACGTTAGTGCGGGCAAAAGTGAACGGGTCCTTGATGGAGCGATCCACATGAGACTCTGCTGCAAGATGGATGATTCCGTCAATCTTCTCATCCTGCATAAGCTGATAGAAGGCCTCAAAGTCGCAGATGTCCATCTTCACGAACTTGTAGTTTGGTTTGTCTTCTATATCCTTGAGATTAGCCAAATTACCTGCATACGTAAGCTTGTCAAGGTTGATGATCCTGTAATCAGGATATTTGTTCACAAACAACCTGACCACATGACTTCCGATAAAGCCGGCACCGCCGGTGATGACAATAGTACGCTTCATTTCACAAGATTCAAGAGATACTGTCCGTACTGATTCCTGACCATCGGCTGAGCAAG
>JAFUQW010000065.1 GCA_017472115.1 Bacteroidales bacterium
ATGCCCGGTTTCAGCGGGATGTCGGCGGATATTCCGGCAAGTCCTCCGCGGATCGGCAGCGAGCCCATTTCTTTCAGGCCTTCCGCTCCTATTATGTACCTGCGTCCGAACAGAAGTTCGGCAACATAATGTTTGACGGTAGGGTCATAATAGAACGATGGACGCACATATTCGGATGACAGTCCCTTGCCCTTGAAGATCTTGTCGGAAAGGAAGTATCCAAGGTGGACCGATCCGATGCCGATGGCAGCTCCGGCCATAATATCGGTCATCCAGTGCTTCTTGTTCATTATTCTCGAGACTCCGGTGATTGCGGCAGCGGTATATCCTCCGATGCTGAACCACGGACTTCTCCACCCGTATTCCTTATGCAGCATTGTCGCTGTCATAAAAGCGGTGGCGGTATGTCCGGAAGGGAAGGAGTTGTTTCGGCTTCCGTCAGGCCGGGGCCTCTGCACTGAATATTTCAGCCCATTGACCGCACCTGTCATAATGACTGCAGAGAATGCATCCGAGACCAGCATCCTGCCCCAGGAACTGCGGCTGTCATATCCACCTGCCTTCAGTCCTATAGTCAATGCTGCTGGAGCATATTGCAGATAATCATCGTATTTATAGTGAAAACCTGGGATGCAGCATTCGCGGATGGAATATATGTCTGTGTCGAACGTAAATGATTCCAGCGCATATTGAGCCGAGAGACGCTGGGAACCTGCAGAAAGCAGTATTAGTCCGATGAGTATATGTAGAACAGACTTTTTCATAGTTGGCGGAATGCAAAAATACGCTAAATTTGCAATAAATCAGCATTGCGGATGAAAAAGTACAAGGATAAGAAGACAGGTACAAAGGTCGTGGAAGTAAGCGACCTGAGCTTTCTTCGTGACCGTAATCACAGATACGGCTGGTTCCGCCGCCATTACAAGCACCATCGGCTCCGTCGTGCCCTTAAGAAGGCCGGCAAGGTCATTGCGGCCGATCCCGATGTAGCGACAGATATAGTCCGTTACTATTTTGTTCCGAAGGACAAGATCACCATCAAATGATAACGCTTCAACAACTTCTCCAAGTTGATGCAGATTGTCGGGGGAGGTGTTTTCTGAGCGCCTTTAGGCAGTGTATAGCTACCATATATACGAATGTAAAGGATTTTGAGGTCTTTATTCCAGAGTCTGCAACCTGGATCTCGAAAGTTGACCTCAGACAAGATTTTGCAGCGGGAAGGGTAGATGTATATATGACTCTGACGGATAATCTTGATTCAGACTATGAGCGGAATTCATCAATTCGTATAAGCTCGGAAACTAATGAAAAGATCTTCTGTGATGTTGATATCCGTCAAAGCCCTTATGATGGATATGTAGAGATTTCTGATTGGGGGGAAGTTTCCGAATTTTACAGTCCTCTAGCAAATCGATATCGGTTATGCTCGATACGTACGAATCTCCCATCTGATAAGATAAGCATTATAAGTGAGCCAGAATCTAAATGGGCCGAAATTGAAATTGACTCAGATAACAATGTCTATATGTATTTACGTGAAAACACTGAGTCTGAGATGAGAGTTACTGAGTTTTTTATATATCCGTCTGACTTGGATCCGATATTTACAAGTAATTTCTTTGTCTTTGATAATGGCTTTTATATCAAAGTCGCCAAGGAAGGTGTATCCATAAAGATTGGAGATTCAAACCGTCAATACATATATTTTGATGCTGAAAATCCTGAGCCTAAAACAGTTGGACGTCTGAACACGAATATATATGATTATTCTATTGAGATCCCTGAGGATGCAGAATGGATTACGCAAGTGGAAATAGATAAGAGCAATAATGATATTGTGGTTTATGCGGATTCTAATTCAGAACAGGTTGACAGAATTGCCACAGTAAAGATTGTATCCGATGCTAATCCGGACATCTATGCAGAAATCGTAGTCAAACAGTATGCATTTAAGCCGTTCATAAGTTTTGAAGGATATGATTCCGTGACGTTCGATAGCGAGCCTTTTGTTGGTCATTCAATAGGAACGTTGATTACGAATGTTCCAGGCTTCGACGTTAATATCGATTATTATGGTTCAGAAAGATGGTTGGAGGTTGATATCAGGCCAAACAACGAAGTCGTAGTTTATTCAAAAACTCCTAATGAAAGCAGTGATTATAGAATTGCTTATGTGACTATTTCATTACAACAATATCCAAGTGAATCAGTGGTTATAAAAGTCGCACAATTGGGAATGACAGAAAACTAGCAGTTGCACTCCCTTGTACATCTCCAAATTTTATTGATAGGAACGAAATTTACCCGCTGTGTTTACGGAAATGCTGTTTTCAGTGGACTGAAACTTATGGAAACAGTTCCTCCAGGATTGACAGGTCGAGCCGAAGCATTCTTCTGAGCTGCTGGTTGGAGGCGTTGTAGTCAAAATGCATCTGGCGGGCGGTGTCGATCTTTTGCTGTGCGCTGAGCTGTGATGGAGCCTTGACTGAGTACTCTTTGCTGATGTGTGAACATATGACCGAGTAGAGTTCCTCGTCGGTCAGGAAGATGGAGTCTTTCAGCCTTGATGCGATCTGGCTGAATGCTTCGGCATTGCGGGTGAGCGAATTGAAATAACTTCGGGCGTCCCTGAACATACTTTCTCCGAGACTGATGTCGCAGAAGGATGGGATGAAGGGCATGGAGTCGATTGCTCTTAAGCCTGAGAATTGTGAGTTGTCTCTTGTGTGGAGGATTCCTCTTTGTGTCAGGATGGGTAACTCTCCAAAAGAACTAGTCTTGAGATGTTGAATCCAAGGGCAGAAATATGCACAACCACCTCCCCAAGGGTAGGAGGTCGGAGTATAATCCGGGTTGGCTACAAATGCATTGCGATTGGCATAGATAATCTCATTGCGCAGTGTCTGAAGTCTTTCAATTGGGAGGATATCCATTTTGAATTGGATCCAATCGATAGCACGTTCTCTTTTCGGGAATGCCTTATGTAGTCTAGCTACGAATAGATCAAATGTTTTGATACAAGCTTCGCGTAAGCCTGCGAGTATAAGGTGAACGTGATTACCCATTAACTCGAATGTGAGCAGATGTACATCTTCACACAAATGAAGTGCTGCCGCCAGACACCACATTCCAGTCTTAAAGTCCTTCTCACAACAGAAGATGTTCTGCATCTTGGTTCCGTCAGTGTAGATGTGCCAATACGGCCCATTAGAGATAAATATCCTTTCACAAATTTTCTCTTTCTCTGTAAAATTCAGAGCATTAAAATCTTTCTTCATATATTTTATGTTTATCCATTTGAGCAATTTCCAGAAAAATGCCCTGTTTCTTGGAAGTTGCCGCTCATTTGTCCTTAACTTCCAGAAAAACAGGCCTTTTCTTGGAAGTTGAAGATGTTTAATCCTCTTCAGCCAGAGATAAGGTCGATTTTCTGGCCGGTTGAGGATTCTGGAGGCAGAATAGTGGTTGGCAGGGCACCATCGGCGGAATATACGGGATCCGCCGATTACAGATCGTGCGAGTATGGGCGGCTCGACCACAGGGCCGCCCAACTCTCCCGACTGTTGCCTAA
>JAFUQW010000066.1 GCA_017472115.1 Bacteroidales bacterium
ATTATTTCTTGTAGTATTTCGGCCAGAGGGATTCGAGGCGGGTGCGGAGGCCGTCTTCGTGTCGGTTGTCGGCGGGTTCGTAGAATTTGCGGCCGGAGAGTTCGGCAGGCATGAATTCCAGATCAGCGAAATGGCCGGGATAGTCGTGGGCGTATTTATAGCCGTCGGCATAGCCGAGTTCCTCCATCAGCTTGGTCGGAGCGTTGCGGAGATAGAGAGGAACGGATGCCATCTGGGTGTCTTTAGCCACTGCAAGTGCTTCATTGATAGCCATATATGCGGAATTGCTCTTCGGTGATGAAGCAAGATATATCGTACATTCCGAGAGGGGAATCCTGGCTTCGGGCATTCCTATGCTATGAACTATCTGGAAGGTAGAATTGGCAAGAAGAAGGGCGTTAGGATTGGCGAGGCCGACATCCTCTGCAGCCAGAATGCACAGACGGCGGGCAATGAAGAGCGGATCTTCACCACCGTCAAGCATGCGCGCAAGATAATAAACGGCTGCATTCGGATCGGACCCGCGCACGCTCTTGATGAAGGCGGAAATGACATCATAGTGCATCTCTCCACCCTTGTCATAGATCGCAGTATTTTCCTGCAGGCATGAAGTCACGGCCTTATTGTCTATCACGACCGGCTTTCCTCCTGTAAATGAACCCACTACAATCTCAAGAATATTGAGCAGCTTGCGTGCGTCACCGGCGCTGTAACGGAAGAGTGCATCGGTTTCACGGACTTCTATCTCTCTGTGCTTCAGGACTTCATCTTCCTTAAGGGCCCTGTCAAGAAGCTGCTGGAGATCTTCAGCTCCAAGAGACTTGAGCACAAACACCTGGCAGCGTGAAAGAAGGGGAGTGATGACTTCGAATGAAGGATTCTCTGTAGTGGCACCGATAAGAACTATGGTTCCGTCCTCGACAGCACCCAGCAACGCATCCTGCTGCGACTTGTTGAAACGATGGATCTCGTCTATGAAAAGTATCGGAGACAGGCCGCCGGAAAACAGTGAATTGGAGCGGGCACGGTCAATCACGTCACGGACATCCTTGACTCCTGCACTTACAGCCGAAAGGGTAAAGAATTCACGTCCGAGCGACTTGGCCACTATATGCGAAAGGGTGGTCTTGCCGACCCCGGGAGGACCCCAAAGGATAAATGACGAGAGGTTGCCGCTCTCAATCATGTTGCGGAGTATGCAGCCCGGTCCCACCAGATGACGCTGGCCTACATAACCGTCAAGGTCATGAGGCCTCATCCTCTCGGGAAGCGGAGGGAGCATCCTGCTTCTTCCTATGTTGTCATCCATATATGCCATATCAGATTTCCTTTCCGAAAACCCATCTGCGCTTGTGAAGCTCCTTCTCGAACGGAGTCCACATGGCCTGCACCTTGGCGTTGGTCTCAAGGTTGGCATTGGTCTCGGCATACTTGAAGCCAAGCTTCCGGTAATTCTGGAAAAGATCCACGAACAGCAATGAGTTGACTCCCTTGTTCTGATAGTCCGGTCTTACACCGATCAGCAGAAGATCAAGTGTGTCAGGCTTCTTCCAGAACATAGCCTTGAGCAGATGCCACCAGCCGAACGGAAGAATCTCACCATTACACTTCTGAAGAGCTTCGGCAAGAGAAGGAATCGTGATTCCGGCAGCAATCAGCTCTCCTTCCTGATTCTCGATGAATGAAAGCATCTTCATATCGACAAGGCTGAGATAGACATCCACATACATGTCTATCTGCTTCGGAGAAAGAAGCGAATATCCGTAAAGGACGCAGTATGTCTCATTGATGAGCTGGAAAAGCTTCCGGCCATAATTCTCGGTCCTTATCTGCCTCTTGGTCAGCTTACGGACCTTGAGATTATACCTATCCTTGACAATTTCTGCAAATTTGACATGCTTTTCCGGGAGCTGCTCCGGAATCGTGATTCTGTACTCCACCCAACCGGTCTCCTTAACATAGCCCAGTTTCTTAAGATGCTCGGGATAATATGGGTAGTTGTAGATCAGAGCCATCGTGCTGACGCGGTCGAATCCTTCAACAAGCATTCCCTCAGGATCGAAATCTGTAAATCCGAGAGGACCGACGATCTGCTTCATTCCGCGCGCCTTTCCGAAAGCCACGACAGCATCGAGAAGAGCCTTGGATACTTCCAGGTCATCGATGAAATCGATCCATCCGAAACGGACCTGATCGACCTTCCATGCCTCATTTGCCTTGTAATTTACGATTGCGGCCACTCGGCCTACTAAATTTCCATCCTTATATGCAAGATAGAACTCGGCATCACTGAATTCGAAAGCACCATTCTTTTCCTTGTCGAATGTATTGAGATCGTCCCAAGGCATGCTCGGAACATAGTATGGATTACCTTTATACAGTTTGTTTCCAAATCGTGCAAAGATCTTGAAGTCTTTCTTTGTAGAAACTGTCTTGATTGTTACAGCCATGTCAGATAAGTGTTTTAGGGTTAGTACAACCCCACAAAGTTAAGAAAAATTCCCTCACTCTCACTTATTTTTCTTATTTTCGCATGATATAGCCTGAACCTGATGGATACGAACAACCTGAAACCGCTGCTGATTATGGCATTATCGCTTATGTTGATAGGCGAATGTCTTGCCCAGCCCAAAAGCATAGGTGCAGCGTTCTCTGTCAGCGGAGTCAGATTATCCTATGAGCAATATATCGACAGCGACAGTTTCATGGATATTTCATTAAAGGCCGAATGCGGAGACATGTTCTTCGGCAAGGGTACTCTTCCCGGTCTTACTGCCTCATTCACATGGAACATGTATTTCTCGCGATTCGAATCAAGAAACGGAAATGAAATAAGATTATATGCCGGTCCGGGACTTAACTTGGGCCGGACAAACGACCTTATGAGACCGATGGGAATGACTTTCGGTCTTAAGGGTAGCCTCGGTGTGGAATGCGAGTTCGACAGAAACGTCACTGTTTCCGCAAGTCTTTCTCCGGTCATAGGCACACACATACTGTTTCATGATGAGTATATTGACATGAGATATTACCGCATCGGGTTGATGGGACTCTTGATGCCAGAAGCCGGAATCAGATACACTTTCTGACAAAAGATGAAAAGGATATTGCTCATATTGCTGATGACCGGCGCATTCAGGATCACCGCGAATGCGCAGGAACCGTCATTCCCACGAATCACCTTCGGAGCCGAATGGAGTTATATTGCTACTTTCCAGTCCGGATGGCACCATAATTTCTTTTCTCCGGAAGGCTACAGGGTTGACGACGCGGACAACGAATTCATTTATCACAGCAATGCAGAAGCATATCTGCACGCTGGATATAACGTCAGCCGCAACTGGAACATCGCCCTATATATCGGTATGACCGGCATCTCGGACCTTCATAAGGCCATACCTGCATCAATCAGGGGAACATATTACATCGGCGGCGATCCGTCGCGCGACAGATGGTTTACATACATAGACCTGGGTAGCGGAATATGCCTGAAGAATCCTCCGCAGGAGATACTTACCGGCAAGATCGGCGGAGGTTACAGGATGTCGCTCAGCCGCAACACCAAACTGGATTTCATCGCTGCATTGAGAATGACATACACCCATCCGGAAGTGAGATATGATGGAGAGGTCATCCCGATGCAGAAGGTGAACAGGAATAACGCATATCTGAGTGCAATTTCATTTGGAATAGGTTTAACATTTTGATAATCAATACTTTTATGGCTATAAGAATCACATTGAACAAGTCAGAAAGGGTACTTTTCTGCGGCAGCAAATGGTGGGGAGATCCTGACATGCCGGAAAACATGCAATATCCGACAATACAGATAAATGAAGAAGGGGAGACCTTTGACTATCCTCTGACATTCGTATGCCAGATCAATTGCGAAGACATTGCTGCATTTGATCCGGAAGGCAGGCTTCCGCATGAGGGAATGCTGTATTTCTTTGCCGCAATAGACGAATGTCTCGGCTACGAAGCTCCATACAGGACAGTTCTCGGTGAATGGCCTAAGGGATATTTTGTCGTGAAATACGCCAAGAACATAAATTTCGAGACATTCCAGAGCTGCCAGCTGGTCGGCGACGGAAACGAGTCTCTTACGGAGCCTGAACTGGAAATGGTGTTTGAGAGATGCGATGACAAGGAATCCGGAATCAAGCTCCTTGGCCTGCCTCACGGGCGTGATATATCTGAAGATTATCCCGAACACCTGAATCTGCTGCAGATTTCCGGTTCACAGACCGCAGGCATAAACTTCGGTTCAGACATCAATCTGAATGTCCTGATGAAGGAATCCGATCTCAAATTCGGCAACTGGAAACGCTGCAAGGCTGTTTTGAAATAACAGTTCCTCTAAAGTCCGGCATCTCATTTATTCAGGACAGTACTTTCAGTCCTGTCATAGATGCTATGAGCGTAATTGCGAACAGCATTACAAAGCCTCTCCATAGCATCACGCAATACTGATTTCGGTACGGCCACATTAAGACGCATAAATCCCTGACCTCCTGGATTGAATGTTTCACCGTCATTCAGTGCAAGGCGGGCTTTGTTGACGAAAAGGTCAACGAGACGGTCATGGTCAAGATTCAATGATCTGCAGTCCAGCCATACGAGGAATGATGCCTGAGGCTTGAGTGGCCTGATCTGAGGAATGTTTTCTGTGCAGAAAGAACATAGCCAGTCGATGTTTCCTTCAATATATTCGAGCATCTGTCGTCTCCATTCTTCTCCATATCTGAAAGCAGCAGTTGTGGCAATAGGGGAGAACAGGTGAGGCGAACAGAGTTCGTTTGCATGCAGCCATCCGTAGAAACGCTCACGCAGACTGTCAGAAGGTACTATGGCATACGAACTTACAATTCCGGCAATGTTGAAGGTCTTTGAAGGAGCCCCGAATGTAATGCTGCACGCTGCAGCCTCTGGTGACACGCTGGCAAACGGAATATGCTTGTGTCCATACAAGGCCATATCGCAATGTATTTCATCTGAAATGACGATAATTCCACGGCTATGGCAGAATGAGGCAAGACGTTCGAGAGTCTCGCGTGACCATACGATGCCGGCAGGGTTATGCGGATTAGAAAGTATCAGCATGCGGCATTTGTCGTCGCATACTGCTTCGAGATTATCGAAATCCATAGAATATGAACCATCCTCGTTTTCATGAAGAGGATTATATACGACTTCGCGGCTATTGCCCTGAGGTACCAGACGGAAAGGATGATAGACAGGAGGCTGGATGATCACCTTGTCATCCTTTTCAAGCAAGGCGTTTATGGCCATTCCGATTCCTTTCACAATGCCGGGGATGTAAGTCAGCCATTCGCGATCTACCTTCCACTGATGATGGTCTTGAATCCATTTCATCACTGTCGGCCAATAATCTTCAGGTTCGACAGTATATCCGTATAGAGAATGCTCCAGACGCTTCTTCAATGCATCCGTAATGAATTCAGGAGTTTCAAAATCCATGTCCGCGACCCATAATGCAGTCAGGTCCTCCCGTCCGTATCTGTCCTTCAGTACATCTGTTTTGATCGCACCTGTACCCTTGCGCTCAATGATTTTGTCAAAATCGTATTTCATTTCAATCTTCTTTTGAGAGCACTAATTTATGAAATGTCGAGAAAAAAGGACGATGAATTCGGAAAAATTCTCTTTATTTTTCCATCTTTTGATGAATCACATGACGTCGATTAAACCATAGCAATGACAATTTGTCAAAAAAAAGATGCGTTTTTGATACTTGTCATTCTGGAAAAGTCATTAAACCATGAAGAAAATATTATTGATTTCCGTATTGTCACTTACTGCAGCTGTAATGTCAGGAGCAGACCTCAAGGAAGAATGTATCAACTTCAAATCGTCGAGAAAGACGGTTTTGCATGTATCGGTTGACGGACAGCCGGTCAAGGTCGGTTGGTATGTGGACAACTATGTGAAGCATCCGAACCGTCCACAGGATCAGCTGATAAACATATACATTCCGGAAAATGCCACAAAGTATTCTCCGATAATGTTTTATGTGAACAACGGAGGATGGATTGCCAATGCATATCCGGACAACACTGTTGCTGAAGGACACGATTATAACGGGACATACGATAGGGTAGGGGTCGCGTTGAAAGAAGGATATGTCGTTGTTTCGTATGGATGCCGCAGCCGCGCTAACGAGCCTGTTGACGGCATATTTCTCGGCCATTCACCCGCAACAATGACTGATACCAAGGCTGCAATACGCTATCTCCGCCATAACCGTAAGGCCCTTCCGGCAGGCGACGTCGAGAAGATCTTCATCACAGGAACATCCGGCGGCGGAGCATTGTCAACCCTCATAGCTGCCAGCGGAAACAGCCCTGACTTCTATCCGTCGCTTTACGAAATCGGTGCAGCAGGAGTCGATCTGGAGAAGGACGGAACTTATTCATCAAAGGATGGTTGCGGAGATAATGTGCTTGGGGTAATAGGCTATTGTCCGATCACCGACCTTGGTCATGCCTGCGCAGCATATGAATGGCTTTACGGCGACACAAGACGCATCATGTACATAACCGGCGAGATGAATTATCCGACTGTCGATCAGAACAGTGTCATTTCTGCTTCTGCTGCATTGGCAGAACAATACGTC
>JAFUQW010000067.1 GCA_017472115.1 Bacteroidales bacterium
GGATCTCGGCCGTGAACAGCTTGCGGAGCTTGACAACGCATGGGACGAACTTGCAAAAGGCATAGATACAATAAGAAAAAACAATGCATAACATGAAAACGACAGAAAACATCAGCCTCGGAGGACTTGCATTCACAATCGAGTCTGATGCATATACAGAGCTTAACCGCTACATCGAGGAGATCAAGGAATGTTTCCGCAACGATTCGTATGCAGATGAAATCGTGGAAGACATCGAAGTGCGCATATCCGAACTTCTGAAAGAGAAATGTCCGGCAGGAATGGTCGTGAACATGAGCATGGTGGAAGATATCAGGAAGCGCATCGGAGACCCCAAGGAAATGGCCGATCAGGAGAACGAGAGTCCGACCGAGGAAAGCCAGCCGGCTCCAGAGGCTCCGCGCAAGAAGAGTTTCCGGGACAGAAGGATATACAGGGACATCGACAACCGACTGCTCGGCGGCGTATGCTCGGGACTCAGCGAATATTTCAATCTTGACAAGGTGATATTCCGCGTATTCTTCCTTGTGTTCTTCGTACTCGGATTCATCGATGCCGATGAAGGATTCTTCACCATTTCCGCATTGGCATACGTCATCCTCTGGATAGCCATGCCTGCTGCCAGGACTGTGGAGGAGAAATGCGAGATGAGGCGCAAGCCAATGAACCTCGAAGGATTCAAATCAAAGGAAAACAATTTCGAAAGAGAGGTCAAGGAAGTGGCGTCGTCACCGCTCGGCACTACCATCGCAAGAGTGTTCAAAGTATGTCTCGGAATCTTCCTGCTCATACTCGGCGTCGGAGGATTATTCTCCGGAATCTTCATCCCGAGCATACATGAGATAGCTGAAAGCGCAATGATCGCCGAACTCTCTCCGTTTGATGCGGAAGAAATGCTGGCGGTCAATCTGATCAGAAGCAATACATTCTGGTGGATGATAATGGGAAGCATGGGTATAGCGTGTGTCGGAATGATCTATGGAGGAATCATGCTGACCTTTGACTTCAGGAATCCGTCATGGAAGCCCGGACTCGTGCTTTTCATCGCTTGGATCCTCAGCATCTTTGTCCTTGTCGCATGGATTCTCTCACAGGTAGCCGAATGGATTCCTACAATCCTTTAAATTTCTTTACACATACTGTAAAGAATCTTTACACCACGAAGCAGAGCAGTATCTCGCATACCGCTCTGCTTCAACGACTTGAATAGTTTGGCACGATAAGGGATAGAAATGACGGAAAACCGGACTACCATGAAAAGTTATCTCAGGTTCCTGAACAGGAACAGACTCTACACAGCCATCGAAATCACTGGACTGAGCATCGCTCTTGCATTCGTCCTTCTTCTCGCCAATGTGGTGATCAACGATCTCGACTGCGACAGGATGATACGGGACAAGGAGAATCTGTATCTGTGCAGGTGTGACGATTCTCCGTATTACAAACCGGACGCGAATGTTGTCTTTCCGATGATTCCTGACATCACCGACTGGTGCAATGTACAGGTTCATGATGCATTCGACGGCAAGACACAGTATATCCACACACCAGACGGCAGTTTCAGACAGGACATCAAGCCGCTTACCGTCAGAGAGAATTATTTCGATTTCTTCGGACTCGAACTGATATATGGAGATCCGAAGGATGTACTCGCAGTGCGTAACGGAGCTGTAGTCTCGGAAAGTCTCGCCAACACCATCTGGCAGGGCAGGAATCCAGTCGGCGAAACCCTGATCCTGACAGAAGCAAGAATGAAGGATGTGGAACTTGTCGTGACCGGAGTCTATAAGGATTACAAGAAGGCGACACTTCCGGATACAGGCATAGCCGTAAGATTCGATTTCATTACCGAAACAGAGAATCTATCCGAGGTGATGCCTTCTTTCATGGGATCGATCACACCGACCAGCCTGCATTTCGTCAGATTGAGAAAGGGTGCGGACACGGAAGCAATCGAGGAATTCCTTTGGGAACACAAAGATTCGGATCCTCATTCGGATATGCCGCTATATAAGGAATTCGAGCTCCAGCCCTACAGCGACATGCATTATGACGAAAGGCTGGCTGGAAGAAAGAATCTTTACAACATCACTGACAAAGGCCTGCATGACACTTTCGTGTTTGCCTGCATGATACTTCTGGCCTTTGCAGCCCTCAACTACATATCGCTCACGATGGCATTCTCGCGTTTCCGTGTCAAGGAGATGGCCACAAGACAACTTCTCGGCACAAGCAAGACAGGAATAATGAAGCGCTGTATCGCAGAAGCAGGACTTCTGGTGACCGGTTCCTGGCTGCTTGCCGTCGCAATCGCTTTCGCATTGCAGAAAGAGGTCAGCGCCCTTCTCGGAGTCTCTGTAACCCTCTACCGGACTTCGGCAGAATGGATATTTACGTTAGCACTGCTTGCCGTCATAACTGTCGCCGCAGGAATCATCCCTTCATCAGTGATGTCGCGCTACAATCCTGTGGAAGTGGTGAAAGGAGAGTCCAGACACAGGGACAAAGTCCTGCTCGGCAAGATTTTCATCGGTCTTGAAGGCGCCCTCAGCGTCGCTTCAGTTGCAATAACGATAGCGATATATGCACAGACCTACCATATGGTCAACACGCCAATGGGATATGAAACAGAAGGACTTGTGTATGTGGATTTCGGAAGTTACAAAGATCAGAAATTCGAAGACGAACTCCGCGCTCAAAGTTATGTAGATACGATCGGACACATATACGCCTCACCTACAAGGCCGTACGCATCCATGCAGATGATGATGGTGAACGACGAGATGGTCTCCATCAAACAGAATGATGGAGACGAGACAGCTTTCAGACTTCTCGGTCTGGAAATCATAGAGGATTATGGCACTTCAACCATCA
>JAFUQW010000068.1 GCA_017472115.1 Bacteroidales bacterium
TAAGCCAATGGCAGAAGGATTATATATTAAACTCGGCTTCAGATATATTGATGACAAGGACTTCTTCGGCCACAAGATGAAGCATATGGTCAAACAACTGAATATGACAGGCCAATATTACAGACACTTCAAAGGGAATATATATAAGGTACTCCATATTGCAAAGCATTCTGAAACTTTGGAATACATGGTCGTATATCAGGCTATGTACGGAGATCATGGCATATGGGTCAGGCCAGCTGCTATGTTCGAAGAGGTAATCGAGAGAGAAGGAAAGACATTCAGACGTTTCGAACCGATATCCGAGGATGAAGCAAAGTCTATCATCGATAACGCATAGTGGCTAAGAAAAACATCATATCAGACTTCAGTGCTCTGAAAGGGAAAGTGACCTTTTCGGAGAAGACAACTGATACCAAGATGTCACCAAAGGTTACACCTGCCACTGCTCCTAAACCCAAAGAATCCGATAAAGGACTCAATGTTGGTCAAAGCGTTGTACTGATGGATTCCAACCTGAGAGGCCGGATTGTAGGGCTCGGAAAGACAGTACGAATCGAGCTTGAAGATGGTCTTGTCATTGAATCAGCATACGGAGAGTTTGCAGTCACTGACAAGGCGGAGATAGCGAGTCTCAAAGAAACGAAGGTCAAGGCGAAGAAGACCAGTGTAGGACACAGGCGATCTACTCATATGAATTCTGATGGTTCCTTGACCATCGATCTGCATATCGAGGCGATTCCAGGAGGAAATGGTATCCCAAAAGGCCAGCATCTGCAGTTCCAGATAGAGACATTCAGAAAGGTGATCAGAGAGAACATATATCACAGGGGAATGAAGATCAGCTTCATCCACGGCATAGGTGACGGCATACTGAAAGCTGCAATCCGAAAGGAACTGGACGAAGTCCTTGCCCTCAGATGCAGCTATTCTGTAGGCGACCCTGCCGTCACCATCGTTACAATAAAATGATTCTGACTCTAGTATCGATTGTCAATTGCCACCTTGATTACTCCGTCTTCCTTGTTTTCAAAGACCTTGTATCCATCCTCTATACGAGAAAGTGGAAAACTATGCGTTATGAGCGGAGTCGTGTCGATCTTTCCCTCTTCAATAAGCGAGAGGATCTCTGCGCAGTCACAGCCATCTACTCCACCCGTCTTGAAGGTAAGGTTCTTGCCATACATGTCCGGAAGAGGGAGCACCTGCGCTCTGTCATAGAGGGCGACGACGGTGACTATCGCATTCGGGCGAGCCGCCTTCCAGGCCAGCTCGAAGGTTCCTTCAGCTCCTGCAACTTCTATCACGACATCTGCCCCTCCCCTTTCGAGGTTCTGTGCGGTCGGAAGACATTCATCCGGAGTTACTACCTGCACACACGGATAATGATGCTGTACAAAGGCTCTACGTACCGATGAAGCCTCGCATACGATTATATTCTTCGGATTCTTGAGCATCACGCATTGAAGTGTACATAATCCGGTCGGGCCGGCGCCTATGATAAGGACGGAATCATCCTCTTTAATCTGCGATATCCTTGCTGCCCAGAATCCGGTCGCCAGCACATCTCCTACAAGAAGGGCCTGCCTGTCTGATACTCCGTCCGGAATCCTGTCAAGTCCCTGGTCTGCATACGGAACGCGGACGTATTCCGCCTGACCTCCGTCTATGCGGCAGCCAAGAGCCCAACCGCCATTCGGATCGGTGCAGTTGTTCACGTATCCGTTCTTGCAGAAGAAGCACTCTCCGCAGAAGGTCTCCACATTGACAGTCACCCTGTCTCCAGGAGATACGTTCTTCACTTCAGAGCCGACCTCTTCCACTATTCCGACCATCTCATGGCCGACTGTGATTCCCGGAACAGCGCGAGGGACACTTCCATGCTTGATATGCAGGTCGCTGCTGCAGATGCTCGAGAGCGTGATCCTCACTATGGCATCCTTAGAGTCCATAAGTTCTGGTTTCGGCTTGTCTAGGAGCTCGAACCGCCCTTTCTCTATATATGTGTATGCTTTCATAGGTTCTGTAGATCAAACTTGAAGATCTGTTTTTCCGGTGAAGGCGCTTTATGAATAAACATCAGCATATAAATTGGCATATAGACACGATTTACATCTATATGTACATTATCATTTGTCAATACATATGCAAAGTCAATATCATAGTTACGGTCTGACAGGACATTTGTCAAAGCATTATGCCTATGGTAATCCTTTCCTGATTTAACCTCAATAGGAAGCACCTTTCCATTGTGAGCAATTACGAAGTCTATCTCCCCTTGTTTCTTACTATTGAAATAATGCAATTCGTGATCATCTCCTCCAAATCCATGACAGAATAACTCTTGAGCTACAAGATTTTCATATATAGCACCATAATTCTGCTTAACCTCACCTTGGAGCAATTTCAACTGTATGCCGGAAGCGTATTGGCAACACAAAAGCCCCACATCATTCTGAAATAATTTGAATAGATTTCTCTGCTCATTCAGCTTAAATGACAACACAGGCTCCTGGATATTCAAAGTCGGGATTGCAACACCTGCATTCTTAAGCCAGAGGAAACTATTCTCATATTTTGAGAAACGGGCGAATTCATTGAGATTCTTCAAGATGAAGCGTTTGTTCTTTGCATCTAACTCCGATGGTATGAGATTAAATATTTCTTTTATCTCAAACTTCTTCTCCTTATCGTATTGCTGAATATCCCACTTATACAAATCAAGTATTTCCTTCTGTTTATCTTCAACAATATTCAGGTCATTAGTATCCACATATGCCTGGACGGCCGCAGGCATTCCACCTACCACCAAATACAGATGAACCAGTCTCATCAATGCATCGTGTACAATATCGTCAACAGGCTCTCTCTTTTGGAATGCCTCTAAAAGACTTTCAAATACCTGATCGGATAATCCTAAACAACGGGAGAACTCTTCCAGATCCAATGGGTAGACCTCCTTGACTGCCATATATCCGACAGGAACGCTTTTGACATCCTGCAATTCCACACCAAGCAGACTTCCACTCAAAGCATAGCGGCAACTTCCTTCGTCAACTAAGAACTTTATCCATGTAATAATTTCGGGACATTTCTGAACCTCATCAAAGAAGATCATCGTATTTGGCAGTGAAGTCTTCTTTCTAGTATGAGCGGATATACGCAGCAGGACATCTTTAGCACTCTGTACTCCAGAGAAAAGATTGCAAGCAGAATCATCCTCAAAGAAATTAATCTCTATCAGATTCATCTTATGCCTTTTAGCATATTCCCTAACTGCACTGGTCTTACCAACCTGCCTTGCTCCTTTAAGCAGCAATGCCGATTTGTTATTGGCATAATGTCTTTCTATAAAATCATCTAGTTTTCTAGCCAGCATATTTCTCAAATTTACAATTTTACAACTCACTCAAAGGGCCTCACTTACACTTTTCCAACACACATCCCTAAAGGGATTTACATTTTTCCAACACAAATATAAACATAATTAACAGAAATACAACACCTTTATGCTGACAAACAGACCGAAGAATGGAAAAAACATAACAATGGTTATTAGGATTCTCCTTATCATATCATTAACATTATCCTACCGAGACTAAAGCAGAACATTTCAGGATTATGGGAAACCACGTAATACACCTGCCTGGCACTCACCGGCTGACCATCCTTGCGGACGTGAAGACGCTGACGGTTTATCATGTCAGCGATCTGTTCGCTGCGCATTCCTCTGTTTGAAGTGGCAAGGCAATACACAATGGCTTCTTCTATCTTCATATGACAAAAATAAGCAATTAAATTCATTTCTTTGTGCCACTTCAAGAAATCACATCAGAAAGAGCCACCTTTGCAGTAACAGAATTATAAAAACATGAGAAAAGCCATCCTTTACATCATTCTGACTCTTTTGCTGTCCGTGTCTTGCACACAGAAAGAGCCGGCCACATATATGCTACGCCCACACGAAGAACTACCGAAAGAGATTGCATCAGACAGGAGCTTCACCAAGATATTCCTTGCCGGAACCATAGATATGGGAAACAGCATGGACTGGCAGTTGGAACTGTATGACAGGTTCTCCAGGATGGACGGCCGTTATCTCCTCTTCAATCCGCGTCAGGAACACTGGGACGCATCACGCCCAGGAGAGATGGACTATCAGGTAAGATGGGAACTGGATCATCTGGAAGAAGCGGATATGATCATCATGTATATCCTGGGAACAAGCAAATCCCCTATCTCTCTTCTTGAGATGGGACTTCACTCCAAGAGTGGCAGGATGCATGTGATCTGCGAGAAGGACTTCTATAGGTATGACAATGTGAGGATCACCTGCGAATATTATGGTGTCCCGCTTTACAATGATCTGGAAAATTTTCTTGAGAGCATACGGTTTTAAGTACCATATTTCTTGCTCATAACCTGTTGTGTTTATTTGTTCCTATATCCCGGACAACACACGAACCGCAGGCCGAAAACTCCCGGCACCGTAAACACGGGAACTGTTCATATTTCGTGAAAACTTAATACATTTGTACCGAAATTGAAGACAGGACCCTGATGACAGCAAAAGACAAGATAATCGGACATGGAGCGGCGTTTGTCGCTTACGCGATATTCGGATTCAACATAATCGTCTGCAAGGACCTTACAGGCGGGGACATGATTCCTCCGCTTGGAATTTTCACGCTTAGGTCAGTGGTGGCGGGAGCGCTTTTCTGGATCGCTTCGCTGTTCGTTCCGAAGGAGACCATCGACAGAAAAGACTATATCAGGATATTTGCCGCATCGGTTCTGGGATTCTTCATATGTCAGATGACCTTTCTGGTGGGAATCAGACACATCACTCCTATGGACTGTTCCATCATGACCGCAATGTCCCCTATCTACACGATGATAATCGCCGCCATAGCCATCAAGGAGCCGATCACCTTCAAGAAGGCAGGAGGTGTTGCAATAAGCTTTGCAGGCATCATCTACCTGATTGTCAGCAGGGTTGCCGCACCCGGAGGTGTGGATGAGAGTTCGGCATTCGGCATTATCCTGATGATATTCAACTGTCTGAGTTTCTCGATGTACCTCGGCATATTCAAGCCGCTCATCTCCAGATACTCGGTCGTGACCTTCATGAAATGGATATTCCTGTTCTCGACATGTCTGTCAGCACCGCTCTCCATCAAGGGTCTCGCCGCCGTTGACTGGGCCGGTATCCCTGCGGCGCAGTACGCAGAACTGGCCTACCTCATCATATGTGCTACATTCATCAGCTATTTCCTGATTCCTGTCGCACAGAAAAGGATCAGACCGACTCTGGTCAGCATGTACAGTTATGTGCAGCCGATAATAGCAATAGTCATAAGCATCATCATAGGAATGGACGTGCTGACATGGCAGAAGGTACTTGCCACAGTCATGGTATTCGGAGGAGTCGTAATCGTCAGCTTCAGCAAGAAACGCACAGCCTGACCTGGCACGGCAAAATGAAGCCGACCCAAAAGGGTCGGTTTCATATTTTATATAGTATAATTCAGGAGGGTTGATGGTAAGGATTGAGGAGGCGTGTCCACCCGCGGACACGGGTAGCGGGAGGGGCCCGACGGAGACAAGTGGTCGAATACCACGCAGGAAACGTTGGGAGGGTCCGGAGTGAGCGTAGCGAACGGAGTCCTCCTCAATCCCTACCATCAGCCCGGTGCAATCCTTATAAACACAAAAGAAGCTGACCTTTGGGGTCAGCCCCTTTCACATATATAATAAAAGAACTATTTCACAGGAATGTTCTCGAGAACAGCCTTGAGGAACTCCCAGCATTTTGCGACTGAAGGGATATTGGCACGCTCGTCAGGGCTATGAGGGCTCATGAGTGTCGGACCGCATGAAACCATGTCCCAGTTCGGATAGATACCTCCGAGGATACCGCACTCAAGACCTGCATGGATAGCCATAACTGCTGGCTCCTTGCCATAAAGGTCGTTGTAAACCTTCTTCATGGTAGCAAGAATCGCTGAGTCAGGATTTGGTGCCCAGCCCGAATATCCGCCAGCGAATGAGGTCTGGATGCCTGCAAGAGCAAAGATTGACTCGAACTTCTGTGCGAGAGCCTCCTTGGCTGTGTCAACCGAACTTCTCATGAGTGTCTTTACAGAGAACTCACCGCCTTCGATCTTTACCATAGCGAGGTTGTTGGAAGTCTCCACAAGGCCCGGCATCTCACTGCTCATACGCTCAACTCCGTCAGGACATGCTATGATTGCGCGTACGAAACGCACTGCATCAGCCTCAGGAACATACTTGCACTCGTCACCGCCGCAGCAGCACTCACCCTCAGCGCACTCGTAAGGCTTGAAGATGAACTCAGAATCAGGATCTGTACCTGCATATTCAGCCTTGATCTCGGCAGCTACGCGCTCGAATACCTTCTGTGCGTCGGCAAGCCTGTCTGCAGGAACATATACTGTAGCGAAAGCCTCACGAGGGATGGCGTTTCTCAATGTACCGCCTTCAAGATCAAGGAGTTTCACGTCAGCCTCTGTCATAAGGGCAAGGAGGATACGTGCTGCAAGCTTGTTTGCATTACCTCTGCAGAGGATGATATCCATTCCGGAGTGTCCGCCCTTGAATCCTTTGACTGCAAGAGAATAGCAGAGCCAGTTCTTGTCATAATCTGCAGGAACATATGTAGCGGAAGCAGATGCATCAAGTCCACCTGCACAGCCAACATAAAGCTCACCCTCAGTCTCGGAGTCGAGGTTGATGAGGATGTCTCCCTGAAGGATACCAGGCTTGAGGGCATTTGCACCTGTCATTCCGGTCTCTTCGTCGATAGTCACGAGAAGTTCCACCGGTCCGTGCTTGAGGTCAGTGGACTCAAGTACCGCCATTCCCATAGCTACTCCGAGGCCGTTGTCTGCGCCTAGGGTCGTACCCTTGGCCTTCACCCACTCACCGTCAATCCATGTCTGGATAGGATCTTTCTCGAAATCATGCACAGTGTCAGCATTCTTCTGAGGCACCATGTCGATATGGCCCTGAAGAATCACTCCCTTCATGTTTTCGCAGCCAGGGGTTGCAGGTTTGCGGATGACGATGTTGCCTACCTCGTCCTTGATGGTCTCAAGGCCGTGCGAAACGCCCCAGTTGTACATATATTCGACTGCAAGCTCCTCGTGCTTTGACGGACGAGGAATCTGAGTCAATGCGTAAAAGTTTTTCCACACGATCTGTGGATCCAAGTTCTGAATCATATAAATATCGTATTATTGATTAATATATCAGTCAAGAATAACATTTACCGGAAGCGAAGCCTCCTTGCCAAGCTGATAGACAGGCATCCTGTTCTGAAGTATCACCTCACCGGAATCGATAAGCTTCACAGTGCAGACAGCCGGTATCCTGTAATATGCCTCGACAGCCTTTGCATTTCTTGACTCGAGAGGAGTGACTTCCGGCTGAGCGAACTCCTGTGGCACTATCTCCATAATTATAGGCTTTCCCGAAAGATTGTCCGCAGGCACAAGTCCCGCCGTATCCGACAATCTGAATGCTATATACATCTGGCTTTCACGTGAGGCATCCGGAATGATCTCGAACTTCATTCTCTGGGTCTGATACTCCGAATATCCTATGAACAGAGTCATGTATTCCTTCTCAAGCCTTGTAAGCTCATCGATTGCAGCACCCATCGCTTCTCCGCTGTAGGTGGCATCCGTATCGCCTGTGACAATCTGCAGCCTCTTCTCCCTCAAGCCGAGAATCATTTCAGCAGCCTCTGCAGCACGTTTTTCCGGTGTCTTTTCGACAATCATGCTCTGATTCACCGACAATCTGTTGTTGTTGCTGTTGCGATAGAGTGTGGTTGACTCTGATGTAAGATTAGAGATGACACCCATATCAGAGAAATCGCCTGACGCATCTGTAGTGAAACGCCAGATGGATTCCGTGGCAAAATTGCCGTCGGCAAAAGAGATCAGGCCTCCTGCCGCCAATTTAAGGAATGTCGCCTCGATTTTCCCTTTCTTGACATTCAGAGAATATCTCCGGCTCTGGTCAGCTTCCACATACGGAGTCATACGGACTTCCGTAAGCTGGAATGATGTCTCATTATCCTGACGAGCCTTTATGCCGAGATATTTCTCAGCATATCTGGCATACGGACCTGCGTAGAAGGTCTCCTGAACTGCCTCCACTTCAAGACAGATTGTAGTTGAAGGGAGTGAATATGTAAGGAATCCGACAGGATCGTCAGACTTCTTCTGTGCATAAGCATCAACTGCGACTGTTGTCAAAGCCGCAATGAACAAAAAACCGATCTTTTTCATATATATCATGTTTATTTCCATCTTTTGTGAGACCACAGCCAGTTGGCCGGTGTCTCCTTGATTTCTTCTTCAAGGAGGTCATAATACTTCCTCAATATTTCCTCCGGAGCATGCTCCGATGCATTCATGCATATCGGAATCATAGTCATTTCATAATGACCGCGCTCCACCCTCTTCATCTTCATATACATGACCGAATGCGAGAGCTTGCATGCAACTCCCATGCTTCCGATCATTGCATTTGTCGGCTGGTGCATGAATTCTCCTATCGGATGCTTGCCGGCCTTCCGGTACGGTGCCTGATCTGCAGGATAAATGTATATCCTCTTTTCATCCTTGTGTTTCATCGAGAAGCGAAGAATGTTCGAAGACTCGACCTCACATTCAGTACCGACTTCCCTGAGCGGTGACACCCTGTTCCTTCTGAACACCTCGTCCGAAACCGGATTGGACAGCCTCTTGTAAACTACAGATATATTCTTTTCTCCGAACGAATAAGGTCTGTCAACAGGATTATATGCGAAAAAGCCGCCCATGAGCTCCCAGTTCCCGCAATGGGTACTGAGCACGGTCATGCTCGGCGAATTATCGAAGTACTCGGAAACCAGTTCAGGATTCGTCATACGGACTATTCCCGAACGCCTCAAGCGTCTGTAGCTTATGCCTGAAAACCAGATGGCCTCGGCAACAATCTCTCCGAAATGTCTGTAGAAGTCTCTGTATATCTTTTTAAGTTCCCAATATTTCCTGTCAGGGAATGAACGGGCGATATTGATCCACACCACATCAGACCTGTACTTCAGTACGCTCCTGACAAGCCACGAAAGGACATCCCCCATGAAATAATGAAATTTCAATGGAAGAACGGAAAGCGTCCTCAAAAGCCCTCTCACTATATATACAGATACCTTCTTCATAAATTTAATCAAGCAAATATAATAATTTTTTATATCTTTGCCATCCGTGAATCTATAAACAACTGAATAAAACCACACTATTATGTTTAAAGGACATCCAAAAGGTCTCTTGGCAGCGGCTCTCAGCAACATGGGTGAGCGTTTCGGCTACTACATCATGAACGCGGTGCTCGTGCTGTTCCTCTGCTCTAAGTTCGGTCTTGGCGAAGGCCCTGCCGGCACAATCTATTCATTCTTCTATGCAGGAATCTACCTCCTGAGCCTTGTCGGCGGTATCATAGCAGACCGCACTCAGAATTACAAGGGTACCATCAAGACCGGTCTCATCATCATGGCATCGGGATACGTACTTCTTTCCATTCCGATCCTCGCGACTTCGGGCAACATCGGATGGCTTCTCCCTCTCACCTGCTTCGCACTCTTCCTCATCGCCTTCGGTAACGGCCTCTTCAAGGGCAACCTCCAGGCCATCGTAGGACAGATGTACGACAACTTCGAAGCTGAAGCGGCAAAGAAGGGTCCTCAGGCACTTGCCGAGGCAAAGGAAAAGCGTGACTCAGGATTCCAGATATTCTACGTGTTCATCAACGTCGGAGGTCTCATTGCGCCTTTCGTGGCTCCGCTCCTGCGCGAGTGGTGGCTTGAGACCAACGGAATGGTTTACAACGCACAGCTCCCAGCCCTCTGCCATGAGTTCATCAACAACGCATCAGGCATGGGCGCACAGGCTCTTGACAATCTCCAGACAATGATGGCTGCAGCAGGCGGAAACATCACCGACATGGCGACATCATGCCAGAACTACCTCCAGATCTTCAACGAAGGTATCCACTACTCATTCATCGCTTCGGTCGCTGCAATGTGCATCTCTCTTGTGATCTTCTTCATCTCTCAGAAGAAGTTCCCTACTCCTGCAAAGAAGGAGGCAGTGAAGGGCATCGAATATACTGCAGAGGAGAAGGCAGCCATGGCAAAGGAGATCAGGCAGCGTCTCTACGCACTCTTCGCAGTGCTCGGAATCGTGATCTTCTTCTGGTTCTCGTTCCACCAGAACGGTATGTCACTTTCGTTCTTCGCTCGTGACTTCGTCGATTCTTCAGCAGTGGCTCCTGAGGTATGGCAGGCTATCAATCCGTTCTTCGTGATTGTACTCACTCCGGTGATCATGGCCATCTTCTCGGCTCTCGCCCGCCGTGGCAAGGAGATATCGACTCCACGCAAGATCGGCATCGGTATGCTCATCGCAGGCCTCGCATTCGTATTCCTCACAGTGTTCTCTCTCCTCAAGGGTTACCCTTCTGCAGAGGACTACAAGGCTCTCCCTATCGCAGAGCAGATGGCTGACAAGGCACACTGGTGGGTGCTTATCGCAACTTATTTCTTCCTTACAGTCGCAGAGCTCTTCATCTCGCCTCTCGGACTTTCATTCGTTTCCAAGGTGGCTCCTAAGAGCATGCTCGGTCTTTGCCAGGGACTCTGGCTCGGCGCGACTGCAATCGGAAACCTCTTCCTCTTCCTCGGCCCTCTCATGTACAACGCATGGCCTATCTGGCAGTGCTGGACCGTGTTTGCAGCAGTATGCTTCATCTCGATGGGAGTGATGTTCGGCATGGTGAAGTGGCTTGAGAAAGTTACAGCATAGCTATCAACTAAATACTAAATAAAATGTTCAAAGGTCAACCAAAAGGACTCTTTGCCCTTGCGCTCGCCAACACCGGTGAGCGCTTCGGCTATTACACGATGCTGGCCATCTTCCTCCTGTTCATTCAGGCGAAGTTCGGCTTCAGTGCGGCAGCGGCGACTCAAATCTATTCGATATTCCTCGCCGGAGTATATTTCATGCCTTTCTTCGGAGGTATTCTCGCAGACAAGATCGGTTACGGCAAATGTGTGACCATCGGTATCGGTGTCATGTTCCTCGGCTATCTCTGCCTCGCGATCCCGACTGCTCCGGATCTCGCAGGCAAGATCATGATGTTCGGCGCCCTCACCCTCATAGCAATCGGAACAGGACTTTTCAAAGGTAACCTCCAGGTAATGGTCGGCAACCTCTACGATGACCCTAAGTATGCATCGAAGAGAGACGCAGCCTTCAGCCTTTTCTATATGGCTATCAACGTAGGTTCGATGTTCGCCCCTTCAATGGCAAAAGCCATGACCAACTGGTCGCTCAGCAAGTTCGACCTGGTCTATAACGCAAATGTTCCGGCTCTTGCGCACCAGATGATGGACGGCACGATTTCAGCCGACAACCTTGCTCACCTGCAGAGCATCGCTGCGACAATGCCGGGAGCAGCAGGCATGGATATGGCTGCATTCGCACCTTACTACATCGAGAAGCTTTCCACTGCATACAACGGAGGTTTCGCTGTAGCATGTGTATCACTCATCCTTTCCGTCCTCATCTACTACAGCTGCCGTGCTTGGTTCAAGCATGCCGACGTCAACGCGAAGCAGGCCAAGGCTGCAAATCCTTCAGCAGAAGTCGAGCTCACACCGGCACAGACAAAGAGCCGCATCAGCGCCCTCATCTTCGTGTTTGCTGTAGTGATCTTCTTCTGGATGGCATTCCACCAGAACGGTGCAACAATGACTTTCTTCGCCCGTGACTACACGGCCAGCAGCGTAGAAGGCGGTCTCAGGATAGGATTCAACATCTGGTGTCTTGCACTTATCGCCCTGTCTGTCTATACGCTCTTCAGCGTGTTCCAGTCAGAGACAAAGAAGGCCAAGGTCATCTCGGGTGCAGCGACTCTCGGCCTCTGGGCACTCGCAGCAGTACTCTACATGAGGATGCCTGGCACGGTCAACATCCAGCCATCTGACTTCCAGCAGTTCAACCCATTCTATGTGGTTGCACTCACACCGGTGTCACTTGCCCTTTTCAGCGCTCTCGCGAACAAAGGCAAGGAGCCTTCAGCACCGCGCAAGATCGGTCTCGGAATGTTCGTTGCTGCTGCAGGATTCCTCATCCTCACCCTCGGTTCGATGGGACTTGCTTCACCTAAGGAACTCGGCGGAACAGTAAGCCCTGACCTCGTTTCACCTACATGGCTCATCAGCACCTACCTCGTGCTCACATTCGCAGAGCTCCTCCTTTCACCTATGGGTATCTCATTCGTGTCAAAGGTAGCTCCTCCTAAATACAAGGGTATGATGATGGGAGGATGGTTTGCAGCCACTGCAATCGGAAACTACCTCGTATCCGTTCCGGGCCTCCTCTGGATGAGGCTTCCTCTCTGGGCTATCTGGGTAGTGCTCATCGCGATCTGCCTACTCGCAGGAGTATTCATGTTCGCAAACATGAAGAAGATCGAATCAGCTACAAAATAACATCTGATATATCCAAATTAATGGTCGGCCACTCAGTGTAACCGACCATTTTTATTATATTTGCAGGTTATATGGACGCAGGACTGAAAGAGACCCTCATCGGGTGGGCTGAGGAATACAATGACCCGAAATATTTCCAGGAAGACCCTATCATCTTCCCTACACGCTTTGCACAAAGATATGAAAAAGGCGAAGCGGTTCTGGCAGATGTCGAGATTGCAGCCCTGCTGTCATCACATCTGGCATGGGGAAGAAGGGCGATGATTGTGCGGGACTGCGACAGGATGTTTGAGGAAATGTGCTGGAAGCCATACGATTATGTAATGAACGGAGAATACCGCAATGAGAATGTGAGCCTGCACAGGACCATAAAATGGAGTGAATTCGCCGGAATATGCAGCAAGCTACGCAGGCTTTATTCAGAAAATACCAGTCTTGAAGGACTGACGGACAGAGATTTCCGATGTCTTGTATATGGACAGAAAGAGGACAGGAAGGCTCCGAACAAGAAGATCAGCATGATGCGCAGATGGCTGGTCAGGGATGACGGGAAGGTTGACCTCGGTGTATGGCGTTCGAGTGACAAGAAGAAGCTGATACTGCCTCTGGACGTACATGTCTATGACCAGGCCACGGCCCTGGGGCTTACATTCAGGAAGCAGAAGGACATTGTCACCGCACAGGAAATCACGGATGCTTTCCGCGAGATCTGGCCGGAGGACCCATGCAAAGGCGATTTCGCCCTTTTTGGCTACGGAGTGACACATTGTAACCATTAAAAATTTCCAGAAATTTTGGGAGAGCAAGGCGTGAGAGGAGGATGAACCGCAGCAACCTGTTGGTTGTGAGGATTCAGACGACGAGCGACAACGCAGCTATCGCAAAATTTATAA
>JAFUQW010000069.1 GCA_017472115.1 Bacteroidales bacterium
CTCGGATATAAATAATCAGGTAGGACGACTTGTCGCTGAAACCAGTTTCAGAGGAAAGTCCGGACAGGGAGGGCATCCCGCTGTGGAAAGCACAGATGGGAGTAATCTTATGAATGCCGTAACAGAAAACAGACCGCCCTGCAAAGGGTAAGGGTGAAACCGCGAGGCAAGAGCTCACGACGCCGTGTGGCGACATACGACGGTGACGGCACCGGGACCTGCAAGACCAAATATACCGGAGCACCCTTTCGAGGGTAAAAGGACGGCCCGTTCTTTCCGGGGGGTAGGTTGCGAAGATAAATGACAAGATAAAACAGAAACCGGCTTACGGTTCTACCTGACGCTTAAGGCTGATCTTTTTTAAGGTCAGCCTTTTGTTTTTTCGTATTTTCCTCTTGCAGAAAAAGGGCAGAAGAGTTATCTTTGCAATCCGTATGAAAACGGGATTTGACAACGAAAAGTATCTTAAGATACAGTCCGAACAGATCAAGAAGCGCATAGCGCAGTTCGGCGACAAGCTCTACCTCGAGTTCGGAGGTAAATTATTCGACGACAATCATGCAAGCCGCGTGCTGCCGGGATTTCAGCCCGACAGCAAGCTTCAGATGCTCATGCAGCTCAAGGATGAGTCAGAAATAATCATCGTCATAAGTGCGATCGACATCGAGAAGAACAAAGTGCGCGGAGACCTCGGCATAACATACGACGAGGATGTACTCAGACTGCGTGAAGAGTTCGAGAATGTGGGACTCTTCGTAAGCAGCGTGGTTATCACCCACTATAACGGCCAGTCGAGTGCAGATGCTTACAGAAGGCGTCTTGAAAGGCTCAACATCAAGGTTTATTATCATTATACCATAGAAGGCTATCCCAACAACGTCGCTCTGATAGACTCAGATGAAGGATTCGGAAAGAACGATTATGTGGAGACTTCACGTCCGCTTGTGATCGTAACAGCTCCGGGTCCGGGAAGCGGCAAGATGGCAGTATGCCTGAGCCAGCTCTACCACGAGAACAAGAGAGGCATCAAGGCCGGTTATGCGAAGTTCGAGACCTTCCCTGTCTGGAATCTTCCATTGAAGCATCCTGTGAACATAGCATATGAGGCTGCGACTGCTGACCTCAATGATGTGAACATGATCGACCCTTTCCATCTCGAGGCATACGGAACAATCGCAGCAAGCTACAACCGTGATATTGAGGTTTTCCCTGTGCTGAACGCATTGTTTGAAGGAATATATGGCGAGAGTCCGTACAAGTCTCCTACCGACATGGGTGTCAATATGATCGGGTTCTGCATGAGCGATGAGGACGTATGCTGCAATGCAGCCAGAGAGGAGATCATCAGACGCTATTATTCAGCCCTCGGACGTCTTGCCACAATGGGAGACAATGAGCAGGAAGTCAACAAGATATCCCTTATTCTCAAACAGGCGAAGCTTACTACCGAATACAGACGGACAACAGTAGCTGCCCGTGAGAGAAAGGATCTGGCAGAAGAACATGCAGCTGCCATCGAGCTGCAGGACGGAACAATCATCACTTCCCAGACAAGTACTCTTCTCGGTCCAAGTGCAGCTCTGATCCTCAATGCCACCAAGCATCTTGCCGGAATCCCTCATTCGGTCAAGCTCATACCTGAAGAGATGATCGCCCCTATCCAGAGGACCAAGGTCTCATTCCTGCACGGACATAATCCACGACTGCATACGGATGAAGTACTGGTTGCGATTTCAATGCTCAGCATCCATGACGAAAACTGCCGCAGAGCGCTTGAGCAGCTTCCTAAACTCGACGGCTGTCAGGTCCACTCTACCGTCATGCTCAGTGAAGTTGACAGAAAGATTTTCAAGAAGCTCGGAGTGGGACTCACCTGCGACCCTGTAAAGAAAGGAGAATGATCTTCTTCGAATATAATAACAGGCCGGCATTCTTATGATGCCGGCCTATTTTGTAAATTAATTCTCTACAGACTTCTTTTCAGCTTTTTTTACTGCCTTCTGTTCTGCCCTGACAGCTTTCTTTTCAGCCTTTACTGCTTTTTTAGCCTTACGTTTGCGACGTCTTTCTTCGACTCGAGCCTGAACCTGGGCTCTCTTCTGAGCCACCATTTCTGTAAGATTCTCACCCATATTCTCAGCAAAGACAGGGAAACGCCTTTTAAGTATCTCTACCTTCTCCTTGATGAACGAATCTATGTGACGGGCCTTCTTAGCATCATAAATCTCATCGAAAGAGATCATGATGCATATCTCCTCAGCCTCGCTGAATTCATGGTTGATTCCGCCACCGAACATCTTCATGGTCGGAGACAGGCTCATATATGAATTGACAAGAGGTGGAATATTTACTCCGAGACGACGGACCTCAGCATTAAGAAGCTTGTAGTCATCCTTGAATTCCTTCTCCGTAAGAATTGCATCCATCTTTTCAGCCGGAGTCTCGATCACAAGAGGATCCATAGGCACGACAAGCTTTTCCTTATCTTCGAAATGCTTGAACAGAAAATGCTGGATAAGGTCACGGGCCTCCCTGTTATACTCCGGATACATTGTCATCTTTCCGAAGAAATATTTCATGTTAGGATGTTCGATCGCCAAAGCACCGAGACCATCCCAAAGATTATCCAAGGCAAAAAGGGCCTTCGTACCGGCCTTGCTGCTCTGATACTCGGGAGCCACAAAACTACGTCCAAGCTCTATGGTATATGGAAGATAATCTTTTATGAACTTTTCCGAAAAACGGAACATATGTGAAGTAGCAAGCAAAGGCTGACCGTTCTCATCGAGGCGGATGTCTGTACCGAGAATATAACGGTAACCTCCGAGAATCTTTTCAGCTTCAGGATCCCATACGATAAGCTGCTGGTATGGATTCTCCATCGTATCGAACTCGTCGATATCCATAGAAAGGCCGCTGCCACCACCGGAATCGCGGAACGCTTCCTCACGTAACCGGCCTATCTCCTTCATTATATTCGGAGAATCATGATGATTCAGCACATAGATTTCATTCTTGCTCTTGTTCGTATCCCTGAGCTTCTTGGCCGGGGTAAGTTCAGCTTTGATCAGATCAAGGCTGATCGGTGCGATGATTGGCTGTTCCATAGGTTTAGGATTAGAGTTCATAGACTGATTTCCGGATTTCCTGAGCCCACTCCGAATCTGATCTCGATCTGTCCAAGGAACTGACCGGAACAGGCTTGCCGATAGTGACCTTATACGTCTTGCCGGCACTTCTGACCATTTCTGAAGGCAGTGTCATCATGGCAAAATTGAATTTGAAGCCTAACTTCTTCTGCCATGTGGCAATACGATAAAACCTCTTTGAGTTTTCACCCTCAAAATGTATCGGGACAATATCACGACCCGTCTCGCGACTCTTCTTGATGAAGGACTTTCCCCATTCTATATCCTGTATCTTCCCGTCAATCTTGCGTGAACATAGTCCAGCAGGAAACACAAGCATCTGATTGTCAGAAGCATAGACATCATTTATCAGTCGGGGAAGATTCCTGGCTTGTCCGCCAAGTTTATTGATAGGGATTCCCAAAGGAGCCATGCCCTTGAGATTCATCAGGAGATCATTCATCAGATACTTGATCTTGCCGTCATATTCCCTGCCGATCACTGCGCCAAGAGTGACCCCGTCGATTGCGCCAAGCGGATGATTTGAGACAAAAGTATATTTTCTTCCGTCTTTAGGAAGATTGTCAAGTCCGTCAACTTCAAGTGTCACACCGAGATAATCCAGACAATTCTCACAGAATTCCACACCGACATAACCTTCCTTGAGGTAAGCATTGATATAGTCAAGATGCATGAAGTTCTTGAACCAGTTTATCACAAACCGGGGTATGAACTTCGCCTTCTTTCCTGCTTTGGATATGATGACCTTCTCGATATCAAGAATCTGAGGCTGTCTTTCAGTCATATTTTGGTTGGTTTCAGGTTTTACAGCACAAAGATAATCATTTCATTGAAATGACATACTATCTTCTTGCATCAATCCTTTTGCGAAGTGCTTCGGACAAAGGAAGAGGATTATCTGCATCAGAACGGTCCAGCCATTCAGACGCCAGATCATAGTCTGCCAGCATATAACATGCTACCGCGATATTATATTCTGCACATGAACGCTTCAAAAGATCATTTGTATCAAGAAGTCCTATCCATATGTCCATGGCCGCCTTCCAGTCGTACTGTTCTGCCTTGTCCAAAGCAGAATACCATCGTTCATTGTCGAAATATGTCAATGAATATTGTTCATGCTTCCACTGCGACCTGAATGAATCCGCGATTTCTCGTCCGACTTCCCAGGCTGCGTATGGCAGGGCATCCATGGCCTTTCTGAACTGTTCCACAGAAGTATCCTTTCCATCTGAATAAACGGAAGGCTGGGCAGTGCTGCTTCCTCCGTAACTTTTCACCGACTCGGTCTTGTCCATCGCATCAAAGCTGTACATCTTCATTCTGAAAGGCATGGTCGCCACACTCAGATATGAAGAGTCTCTCGAAACAGGAGAGGCCACCCTCGTGGCTCCGTCTATCTTCATCTGTCCCAATTCGACAGTATCGATCAGAAAAACAACATCCGAGCCCGTATCCATCAGCAGACTGAACAGACTGTCCTTTGACGAATATCTTACACCGTCGGCCACAGGAATACTATATACTGCGACACTTCCCTCACCTGTATCGTACTCATCTTCAAGGGCGTAGGCGAAGCCATCTGCCATATGGGCATTGAATTCAGCTGCAAGAGCATCTCTGTTCTCGACATATACGATTGATACGGTCTTGCCGACAAGGTCGATACCTGCCTTGGAAGGATGCCTCATCTCTACATGTATGGAATGCCGGCTCGGACCGCATGAAACAGCAGCCATAAGCATGAAAGGAAGTATGAGTCTGTTCTTCATAATATCATATCTCTAATGGTTCAGCTATGAGATCATACTCATCAGCACCGGTGATTCTGACTGTCATGAATTCTCCGATCATCGAGTAAGGATCCACATCACCCAATACGGATGAATCATGTCTGACAAGAATCTCGCCATCGACTTCAGGACTTTCGAACTCGCTTCGGCAGACATATACACCGTCTGAGAAATCATCCACAATAACCTTCACCTCAGTGCCTGTTCTGGACTGGTTGTATGCCAGCGAAATCTCGCTCTGAAGAGTCATAAGCTCATCAAGACGTTCCTGTTTCACACGAGCCGAAATACTGTCCTTGAAATTCTCCGCGCCGAAAGTACCTTCCTCTTCGGAATACATGAATGCGCCAAGACGTTCGAAGCGGGCTTCGCTGATGAAATCAAGAAGTTCCTTGAAATCACGTTTGCCTTCTCCCGGGTGTCCGACGATCATTGTAGTCCTCAGCACGACTCCGGGCACCTTGGAACGCATCTTTCCGATAAGTTCGCGAGTCCATGCACCGGTAACATTCCTATGCATGTTGTCAAGTACCTTGTCGGAAATATGCTGCAGAGGTATATCCATATAGCGGCACACCTTCGGATTATTCGCCATCTGTTCCAGGACATCTTCAGGAAAGGACGCAGGATATGAATAATGTATCCTTATCCATTCGATTCCTTCGACCTCGGAAAGCTTCTGAAGAAGTTCGGCCAATGCACGGCGCCGATAGAGATCGAGTCCATAATAGGTAGTATCCTGTGCAATGATGATAAGTTCCTTTACTCCTTTGTCGGCAAGGCAGCGGGCTTCTTCTACAAGAGTTTCCATCGGAACCGACTTGTGAGCACCTCTGATGAACGGAATGGCACAATATGAGCATCTTCTGTCACATCCTTCCGAAATCTTGAGATAGGCATAATGGGAAGGAGTCGTCAGGTATCTGTCAACTGATTTCCTTGACGATAGATCACCACCGAGGGAACGGATCACAGGATCGAAATCCCGCGCTCCATACCATTCATCCACTTCAGGGATAAGTTCCGGCATCTCATCGGCATATCTCTGTGAAAGACATCCGAAAACTATTATCTTTATGACTTCACCGGCTTCTTTTCTCGCAACTCCTTCAAGGACCGCCTGCACAGACTCCTCCTTGGCATCCCCGATGAAACCGCAGGTATTTATCAGAAGGACATCAACGGGAATATCCTCTCCTTCAGGCACAATCTCATAAAGATTCTCCACATAGGAAAGGATATGTTCGGTGTCAACCTTGTTCTTGGAACATCCCAAGGTGACTGTCTGAAGTTTCTTCATTATTCCTGATCCTCAGACTGCTCAGCCTCTTCAGGGGTTACGAAATCAAGAGAGGCGTGATTCTTCAGAGCGTTATACCACTCCACGACCTTCTTCATATGAGAAACATAGAATCTGTCGCGGTCATAATCAGGAAGAGCCTTCTCGAAAAGCGCCTTGAGTTCTTCCGGCTTTGACTTTGCCGATGGAGCATCTGCATCTCCGAGAACCTCCTTCATATTTAGGAGAACCTGCTGGAGCTTCACTTCTTCATCATAAGTATAAATCGAGATGTCAGCAAGGGAAGTGATCTTGTTTGTCATGCCGATGCTGCTTCTCTTCTTGTCTGCAAGAGCCTCAACGACAGCTCCGTTTCTTGCCTGTGAGATATAAAGGTACAAACCGCTCTGGCCTGAGACAGCCAAAATCTTTGAAAGATCAGTTTTCATTGTTTCAATTATTTATAATATTAATATTCAATATCTTTAACTATATTGTTGTATAGTAGTAACATTTTTGTTAAGGAGCATTTTCTCAACAAAAGATGCTGTATTCCTACCTAATTCAAGACAATCACCCGAATTATCGATCACATAGTCGATCCTCGGATCCTCTTTGCCTTCCGACAGGTCATTCATCAGAGTCTGACATTTCATCCGCGCCAGTATGGAATCCTTATCCTTACCGTCTCTTGCACATGCTCTTGCCAGCCTGACCTCAACAGGGGCATTTACCAACACCACCAGATCGGCAAATCCGTCAAACTGCTTCTTTTCCAGAATCGTTGCAGATTCAAATACAAGTATTTCAGACTTCTTGTCTTGCGCCCATCTGCGGAAATCCATGACAAGCTCCGGAAAGACAATCGATTCCACAATCTCCAAGGCATCAGAATCAGTGAAAACCATCGCGGCCAAGGCAGATGGCAGAAAATTACCCTCAGCATCCCTGAGATCAGCTTTCAGTGCACGCTCTATCTCATCCAAAAGTCCGGGTACGGCAGAGTACAGTTCCTTGACCTTGACATCGGCCATATATACAGGATACCCGTATTCAGATTCCAGAATCGAGCAAACGGCAGACTTGCCGCTTCCGATGCCTCCTGTCACTGCCACTATCATAATTTGTCTTCAAGTACACATTCAAGCATCGAGGGCTGAATCTCATATGTGATCAGTCCTTTGGGCTTCTGAGTCATATATACCGGACATTTTCCGTTACGGGAAGTGGCGAAATCATCATAGTCAACATAGAAAGACACTGATTCGGCCGGATCCTTTACCATCGGGAATGCACATCTGAATGTTGCCGTCACAGAAGCAGGATAGGTATTGAGCCTCTTGTCAGCAGGAACATTGACTACCGTAACAGGAAAAGTGTGAACGAGTTCTACATAACGGGACACATCCATCGCGAAATGCGCTTCCGAAGCAGACATTCTCACTCCCCTTATCTTTTCTATGTCAACGACTCCTATCAGATCTTCAGACAGATCATATACCTTCACCGGAGATGTATAAACCCTGTCTATCGACTCAAGCTTATAACGTTCTCCATAAACAGTTACACTATCCGGAGAAACTTCGATGTCACCAACCATCATGAACTGAGGATGGAAGGAGATGGATGTGACAAGCTGAAGCGGCACCCTTTTGTTATCCTCATAAGGAAATCTGAAGAAAAGCGTATCGGACACAAAATACTCTACAGTAACCTCGTCTCCATAGATGAGATGCGTGTATTCCTGAAGATCCGAGGGCAGAAGATAATACAGATCCTCATCCTTCTGCTTCATCAGTGACGGGCTGAACTCAATCTTCTTGGCACGTCCGTTCTTTCTGATTCCGTTAGCGAGAATATTATATCCTGTAGCTCTGCAACGCGCCGCGACATCACATTTGTCGATGGATTCTGCTGTATGTCCGTCAATATTGCACCGCGCCACGACCGGTACGCTCATGTAATCGCTATACCTGAGGGACAGGTTATGGATAAGCCATATACTAAAAGCCAACAGGAGAGCGAGCAAAAGAACAGCTCCATCCCTCCTGCTGAAATTCAATGACTTGAGCAGCTTATGCAGCAGGTCTCTCATCACTTCTGTCTGTTACTGGACAGGCTCGGTGAAATCCTTTACAAGAGCATTCTTGCTCACGCGGATCTTCACATTGTTGTCAACCTCGATGAGGACAGTACCCTCCTTGATTTCGCAAACGGTACCATAGATTCCGCCTACTGTAACAACCTTGTCTCCCTTCTTGAGACTGTCACGGAAATTCTGGAGTTCCTTCTGCTGCTTTCTCTGCGGACGGATCATGAAGAACCACATTACCACGAAGATAAGCGCGAGCATGATCCACATAGACCATCCGCCTCCCTGAGGCTGAGCTGCCGGAGCAGCCTGTAAAATTGCAAATGTATTCATTTTCAGTTTATTTTATGTTCATTAACCTACATCAAACCTTTTCCTGTCTTGACTATCCTGCCATCATCGATCATCTGCTGGATAAGTCTGTCAAGCAGGCCGTTGACAAAAGAACGGCTCTTCTGCGTTCCGAAGAATTTAGATATTTCCACATATTCGTTGATGGTCACCTTGACCGGTATGGTCTGGAATGTCGCAGCCTCAGCCAATCCCATGACGATCAATATGACATCAGTAGAGAACAGTCTGTCCTTCTCCCATCCGGCAACAGATTCGGCTACCATCGCGGAATATTTTTCATAGCCGGCGAATGCTGCCTGGAGAAGTTTCCTCACAAACAGTTTGTCACTCTCCACTCCATCACCTTTGAGGAGCTCGCTCTGATAGAGCGGAGGCAGGCTCCACCTCTCACCTTTCGCCAGACTCTTGAAAGTGTTGCAGCACCATGTCAAAGAGTAGGCCAGATCGTCATTCCAATAAAGAGATTTTTCTTCCAGAATCTGCTCCAATTCCTCACTGTCAACGAATTCCTCTTCAAAAATTCTTGTAAAAAGCCTGCAGTCCTCCTTCAGAGAAGTACCTTCAGAAGCCATATATTCGGCATAATAATCTTTAGTTGTGACTGATGTCATGATCTTCTTGAGCAGAAGATCGTACTCAGACCAAGAATATTTCTTCTTATTGAACAGTTTCTGGAAATCCACATCCTCATCAAGAAGTCTTGCAAGAGCGTTGTCTGCAAACTTCATGTTGGGATTTCTATCTTCTTCTGTAGGATTGAACTTGGACTTTGCGGCTTCTATCCTCTCGCGTGCAATCTTAGTCAGCGGCGAGACTATTCCGAGCATATAAATATACAGGTCTCTTGCAGCTTCACATGCGACATCAAGCTGAGATTCAGCCTGAGCGAGAGACATATTCCCTGATAAGACACTGCTGTAGAGGACCTTGAATGCCTTTATCCTCAAAATTCTTCTGTTAAGCATGATTTTGATCAAAATTTTACGCAAAGATACATTCATTTTTCAGAAAAATCCCTAACTTTGTAAAGATTTACTAAAAAAAGATAAGCTATGTATAGTGAGGATTATGATGGAGCAAACGGTCTTGACCGTTCAGGTGAGGATGTTTACTCAAAACCAGTCAGAGCAGGAAAGCGTACATACTTCTTTGACGTCAAGGCCACCAAAGGCAATGATTATTATCTGACGATCACAGAAAGCAAGCGCAGGGTTGACAACAATGGCCATTTTGCTTACGACAAGCACAAGATTTTCCTCTACAAGGAAGATTTTGAGAAATTTACCGAAGGCCTTGAGGAAGTGATCAGGTACATAAAGACCAATTGTCTCAGGGATAACGGTGCCGGCGAGCATTTTACCGAAGTAAATTTCGAAGAGCTTTAACAGAGTCTGATTAATATGAGGACGGCTGAAAGGCTGTCCTTTATTATTATATAACGACATGAACGATTACGGATTCATCAGAATAGCGGCTGCCGTCCCTGTGGTAAGGATTGCGGACACGGAAGCAAATGCAGAAGAAATATGCAGATCAGTAGCCGAAGCTGTCGGAAATGAAGTCTCTCTCGTGGCATTTCCTGAACTTTCACTGACCGGATGCAGCTGCGGAAACCTCTTTTTCCAGAGCCTTCTTGTCAGAGGAGCAGAAGAAGGCGTAAAAAAGATAGTTGACTTCAGCAGAGGGAAAGATATCACAATAATAACAGGAGCACCTGTAAGCTACCGAAGTCTCCTTTATGACTGCGCCATTGTCATCCGGAACGGAAACATCAAAGGAATCGTACCCAAGACTTACACGGACGACAACATGATCTTTGCATCCGGCAGCGATTTCCTGTCCGGCGATGTCAGAAATGATGGTCCTCTTCTCGATAACGGGAAGGATTTCGTCAGAGAAGGTTATCCTGGAGAGATACGTTATGCGGGACAGAAATGCAACATATCTCCGAATCTGCTGTTCGGTATCGGGAAAACGACATTTGCCATAGAGATAGGGACCGACTTCGACGCACCGGTCAGACCTTCAGCTTTACATGCCCTTCAGGGAGCCGGTCTCATAGTCAACATATCTGCAGGCAATGAAGTGCTTATGACAGACAGATACAGAAAGACCGCTCTCTCATCACACTCCGCAAGCTGCATCTGCAGTTACATGCATGTCTCTTCAGGATTTGGCGAATCAACCGGTGATCTGGTCTATTCCGGTGCGGCTTCCATATGGGAGAACGGTGAACTGATAGCTGAGAATAAGAGATTCCTTACAGAATCGTCCCTGACAATAGCAGACATCGACATCGAGAAGATCGGAAATCTCAGACAAAAGTCAAGAACATTCCGATGCACAGTCCCCGACGGTACCAAGGCATCTTCATATTACAGGCTTTACAGCAGAACCGGCTTAGGTCCCGCTCATGACACCGACTTCCACAAGAGACTGCACAGACATATTGAAGCGCACCCTTTCGTTCCATCTGAAGACCTTGACTACAGATGCAGCGAAATACTTTCAATGCAGGAAGCCGCTCTTGTCAAGAGACTGACTCATATCAACTGCCGCACAGCTGTAATCGGCATATCAGGAGGCCTGGACAGCACTCTTGCACTGCTTGTGACCGCAATGGCATTCGACAGGCTCGGATGGAGCCACGAGAGGATAGTGGCTGTAACAATGCCGGGATTCGGAACAACTTCACGTACCAGAAGCAATGCGTGGGACCTGATGCTGGCCCTTGGAGTCACATGCAGAGAGATTCCGATAGGTCCGGCTGTCAGCCTGCATTTCAGTGACATCGGCCACGATGCGACTGTCCATGATGCTACATACGAGAATTCTCAGGCGAGAGAAAGAACCCAGATCCTCATGGATATAGCCAACCAGACCGGGGGAATAGTCATAGGTACAGGAGATCTATCCGAGCTTGCTTTGGGATGGGCGACTTATAACGGTGACCACATGTCCATGTACGGAGTAAACGCCGGTATTCCCAAGACATTAGTCCAGAGCCTGGTGAGATGGGCGGCGGAGAACAGGTTCGGAGATCAGTCAGCCGATGGCAGAAGTGTCCGCGACATCCTTATCGACATTGTAGAGACCCCTATAAGCCCCGAGTTGCTGCCAGCTTCTGAAAACGGTGAGATACAGCAGGTTACAGAAGATCTTGTCGGCCCATACGAACTGCATGACTTCTTCATCTATAATTTCATGAGATTCGGATTTGCTCCGGAGAAGATACTCTTCCTTGCCGAGAAAGCATTTGAAAACGTATATGACAGGGAGACAGTCCGGAAATGGCTGCAGACTTTCGTCAGACGCTTCTTCAGCCAGCAGTTCAAGAGGTCATGCCTGCCGGACGGCCCTAAGGTCGGATCAGTCGGGCTCTCCCCTCGCGGTGACTGGGGTATGCCTTCCGACGCATGGAGCACTCTTTTTACCGGCAACATCACTGGCGCATAAACCATTGACCCTTAACACATTGCAATAAAATCGCTGCTGTAGAAATACAGCAGCGATTTTATTGCAATATACTGATATTCAACTATTTGAACGCCAGCCTAAAGTTCGGAAATAATTCTCGTGAACAGGGTTGTCATCTTGTCAGCCGCAGCATTGGCCGCCACCACCACATCATCTCCGTCATTCACATAATCCAATGCATAGTCATCATGCGCCTCATTGGTAATGACAGACATTCCGAACACCGGAATTGAAGAATGTCTCGCCACTATCACTTCAGGAATGGTTGACATTCCTACGGCATCAGCTCCGATAAGTCGGAAATATTTGTATTCGGCCGGAGTCTCGTATGAAGGGCCTGTACCTGCAAAATAGACTCCCTGCTTGAGATCGATTCCGAGTTCGCCTGAGAGCGCGAAAGCCTTGGCCCTGAGATCCAGGTCATATGGACGGGTCATGTCAGGAAAACGAGGACCGAATTCCTCAAGATTAGGACCAACAAGAGGGTTCGGAAGATGATTGATATGATCGGTTATGACCATCAGGTCCCCGACCTTGAAATCGAAATTGACACCTCCGGCCGCATTTGAAACGAAAAGATACTGAATACCTAAAACCTTCATCACGCGGATAGGAAGAGTGACAAGCTCCATAGGATAACCTTCATAATAATGGAATCGTCCCTGCATTGCGACAACGAACTTGCCTCCAAGTTCACCTGCGATGAAGTTACCCTTGTGACCTACTGCGGTCGAAACCGGAAAACCCGGTATTTCCCTATAAGGGATGACGGTCGGATTTTCAATTTTTTCAGCAAGCTTTCCGAGACCGCTTCCGAGCACTATGCCGGCAAACGGTTTACGTCCATCCAGTTTTGCCGCGATATATTCAGCGGCCTTCATGATTTTTTCTACTCTTGGATCCATAGTTAACGAATGTATTTTTCAGCTTCTCTGAGAATCTCCTTTTCCAACGGCACCACACGGTCACGCATGATGAAACGTCCGTCGCATATCACCGACTCTATACAGTCCGAATGCGCCGAATATATGAGATTCGCTTCAAATGTGCCTGGGGACATGAAACTGTAATTGTCTGTATCAATGATGAGGATATCTGCAAGCGCACCTTCTTCTATCTTTCCTATGTTCAGGCCGAGAGCCTTTCCTGCATTAGCCGACGACATCTGCATCAGCTCATCCAGAGGCATCGCAGTCGGATCATCCCTCCACGCTTTCTGAATCATAGCGGATGTCTTGATAGTCTCAAGCATGTCAAGATTGTTGGATGATGCACATCCGTCAGTGCCGAGACAGATGTTGGCACCTGCATCACGCAGTTCGTTGTAGAGGAAGCGGTAACCTGACGCAAGCTTGAGGTTGGAGTTCACGTTATGCACGCAGTTCACTCCCCTCTTTCCGAGAATCTCGATATCCTTTTCCGACACCCAGAGGGTATGGGCAGCTATCACGTCCGGTCCCAGAACTCCGAGCCTGTCAAGATATTCCACCGGAGACAATCCACCATGTTCCGCCTTGCAGTCAGCTACTTCCTTTCTTGTTTCAGACACATGGATATGTATCTTCAGGCCATGGCTTCTTGCGAAATCCGTCGCCCAGAGGATCATCGGCTCACTAACGGAATATATGGCATGGATTGCTATGGCAAATGAAGCATTGGAAGGCCAGTTCCCGGATATATCATACATCTCCTGACACTGGATCTTCTGACGCTCGGCCTCCTCGGGATCGTTCTTGTCACAGATGACATACGCATGTACACTGCGCAGTCCAAGTTCCGCGGCTGCTTTCTGCGCCATAGGAGAATACCAGTAATGATCATTGAAAGTCGTGGTACCGGTCTTTATCATTTCAAGACATGCCATACGCGTAGCATGATACACATATTCCGGGGTAATGTCCGCCTCTATCTTCCAGATACGGTCAAGCCATTCATGGAATGCAATGTCCTCCCCGACTCCTCTCATCATGGACATGCCGGCATGCGTATGCATGTTCACGAAACCGGGCACAGCCACCTTCCCGGTGCAGTCAACCACCTCTGTCGAGTCATCATGCCGGGCATATGCATCACTCTGAGTATCAGCCGCAGATATCCTGCTGATCTTCCCGTTCTCGATGAGTATGTCCGAAGCAGTTCCCCCGTTGACTATATTTCCTAGTATAATCTTACCCATATTCATTTCATTAAAGTTTTCAAAGTTAATTATTTTTTGTCATAAAAGTGTGATAAATCCAGATGTTTTGCTTAAATTTGAAACGATTTTTGTGAAACAGGCTAATTTCGACCAATTATCAAAAATTACGCCCGTTTCCGTTACATTCCGTAAGCAAAACAACACAAAAATCATAAACACTTTAAAACAAACTAATAATGGCATTCAAAGGAGCAATCGAAGTTGACACACAGAAATGCAAAGGATGCGGAGTATGTGTCGAGAACTGTCCGACCAAGAGCATCGAACTCGCCAAGATGGTCAACAGCAAGGGTTATCACTATGCCGAAATGGTCGGCGACGCATGCGTAGGCTGCATGAACTGCGCTATCGTCTGCCCGGATTCGGTAATTACGGTTTACAGAGTTAAAATCTAAGGGATATGGCAGAGAAAATTTTGATGAAAGGAAACGAAGCGATTGCCATATCGGCAATACGCAACGGCGCGGACGGATATTTCGGTTATCCTATCACTCCGCAGTCAGAAGTTATGGAAACCCTCATGAAGGAGAGGCCTTGGCTCACCACAGGCATGGTAGTTCTTCAGGCTGAGAGTGAAACTTCTTCAATCAACATGGTTTACGGCGGCGCATGCTGCGGCAAGAAGGTCATGACTTCTTCAAGCTCACCCGGCATCAGCCTCATGTGCGAGGGTCTCAGCTACCTCGCCGGAGCAGAGCTCCCTTGCGTGGTGGTGAACTGCCAGCGTGGAGGCCCTGGCCTCGGAACCATCCAGCCAAGCCAGAGTGACTACAATCAGTGCGTCAAAGGCGGCGGACACGGCGACTATAACGCCATCGTACTCGCTCCGGCATCAGCACAGGACATGTACGACTTCGTTGATACGGGATTCGACCTTGCCTTCAAATACCGCACTCCTGTCATCATCCTTGCTGACGGTATCGTCGGCCAGATGATGGAGAAGGTTGAACTTCGCCCAGAGAAGCCACGCAGAACCGCCGAGCAGGTGAAGGCAGAGGCTCCATGGGCTACAACAGGCAAGAGCAAGGACCGAGACTACAACTTCATCACTTCCCTCGCCCTTGAGTCAGACGTTCAGGAAAGATTCAACCAGAAACTTGCTGCAAAGTACGAGGTGATCAAGGAAAAGGAAGTGCTTTACGACACATACCAGACCGAGGATGCCGAATACCTCTTCGTAGCATTCGGATGCTCTGCAAGAATATGCGAAGCCGTCGTTGACCAGCTCCGTGAGGAAGGCATCAAGGCAGGACTCCTCAGGCCTGTCACCCTCTTCCCGTTCCCTGAGAAGCAGATTCAGGCACTTGCAGGACAGGTCAAGAGCATGATGAGCATCGAACTCAACCTCGGTCAGATGGTTGACGATGTCAGACTTGCAGTAAACGGCAAATGTCCTGTAGGATTCTACGGCCGTCAGGGTGGAAACATCTACACACCGGACGAAATCGTAGAGGCGTTCAAGAAGTTCAACAACCTGAAATAATTATAGACATGAATATAGAAGACATCAAGAAACCCGAGAACATCGTTTACAAGAAGACACCGCTTCTTACAGACAATGTACTCCATTACTGCCCGGGCTGCTCACACGGAACAGTACACAAACTCGTGGCAGAAGTAATCGAGGAGATGGGCATCCAGGAGGAGACCATAGCAATCAGCCCTGTAGGCTGCTCGGTATTCGCATACAATTATCTCAATGTTGACTGGCAACAGGCCGCTCACGGTCGCGCTCCGGCACTCGCTACAGCGACAAAGAGACTCAATCCTGAGAAATACGTATTCACCTATCAGGGTGACGGTGACCTTGCATCGATCGGTACTGCGGAGATCATTCACGCATGCAGCCGCGGCGAGAATATCGTAGTGATATTCATCAACAACGGTATCTACGGTATGACAGGAGGACAGATGGCTCCTACTACACTCCTCGGTATGAAGACCGCCACTACTCCATACGGACGTGACGCGAAGCTCAACGGATTCCCTCTCGTACTCGCTCCTATGATCGCACAGCTGGACGGAACAGCATACATCACCCGTCAGGCAGTCCACACAGCACCTGCTGCACGTAAGGCAAAGGCTGCAATCCGCAAGGCATTCGAATACAGCCAGAAGGGCATCGGACTCTCATTCGTAGAGATTGTCGCGACATGCAATTCAGGCTGGAAGATGAGTCCTGTCGCTGCAAACAAATGGATGGTGGAAAACATGTTCCCTAAGTATCCGCTCGGCGACATCAAGGATGTACTGGCACAGGAGTAATTAACTGATAACAAGAAATTTAGATATGAAAGAAGAAATCATTATCGCAGGATTCGGAGGACAGGGCGTCCTCTCAATGGGTAAGATTCTCGCTTACTGTGCAATCATGCAGGACATGGAGGTGACATGGATGCCTTCATACGGTCCGGAGATGCGTGGAGGTACTGCAAATGTCTGCGTCATCGTGAGCGACAAGAAGATCAGTTCCCCTATCGTGACAAAGTACGACACCGCTATCATTCTCAACCAGCAGTCCCTCGACAAGTTCGAAGCTGCAGTGAAGCCGGGCGGACTCCTCGTTTATGATCCGAACGGAATCATCAATCCTCCTACAAGAAAGGACATCACCGTATGCCGTATCGATGCCATAAACGTCGCAGCACAGGTAGGAAACTCAAAGGTTTACAACATGGCCGTAATGGGCGCATACCTCAAGATGAAACCTATCGTGTCATTCGACAACATCGACAAGGGTCTTGCGAAGTGCATCCCTGCACGTTACAGCGATCTCATCGCCCTCAATAAAGCTGCCATAGAAGAAGGCATGAAGGCCGTTGAAGTCCTCTAAAGGATTCAAATATTGACAAACTGCTTTGATTTTGACAATAATATTTTGAGAAATCAAAGCAGTTTGTTATTTTTGCAAGACGGGTTTAAATGTTTTGCTATGCTTGGGAATGTAAAGCAGAAAATACAGCAGCTGATTGCGGCATATGAAAAGGAAAGAATGGAGCGTGAAAGGCTTCAGACAGCCCTGCAGAAGGCTGAAGTGCAGAACGAAACCTATAAAACGCAGATTATAGAGTTAGAGAGAGAGATTGATAACCTAAAGCTGACAAAGGCATTCATGGCAGACGGAACGGACACAGTCCAGGCCAGGAAGAAGATTGACAGTCTGATCAGGGAGATAGACAGATGTATCACCGCAATGGAGGGATGACATGGCACAGAGCATAACAATAAAGATTGCTGAGCACACATACTCTTTGAAAGTTTCTTCGCCGGAGCAGGAGGAAGTGATCAGAAAGGCGGCTGATGACATCAACAGAAAGATCGCCCTTTATCAGGAGAAGTTCCCGACCAAGAGTATGGTTGATGTCCTTTCCTTCATGGCATTGAATGTATGTATAGCCAATATTACTCTTCAGAAGCAGATGAAGGAGATGCAGGGAGCAGAAGAGGCTTTGGCCAAAGAGCTTGAAGGTTATCTTGACAACATTGATAAAAACAGCCGTTAGTTACTTATTTTGCTGAAATCAACACTATTTAAGTAACCGGGCGTACTCGATTGGGGATGACGGACCTATGTGACCCTTATGGGGATTCCGCTATGCGGGACGGAGGATTTCAGAACCGGATTCGGAGCCTAAATCTTATTTTTTAAGATTTTCTGACAAACAGGCTAACGGCTTTTTATTATAACTTGACCAGTCTGCATTGATGCGGATTGGTCATTTTTTGTAAAACTTAAACCAATATATATTATGAGTATCATTATCAACATTTTGTGTGCAGTATTCGGTGCTGTTGCGGCACTCGGAACTTACATATTGGTCCGCAGGATACTACTGAAAGGACAGAAGGAGGAGATCATCAAGAAAGCTGAGATCGAGGCGGAAGGAATCAAGAAAGAGAAGATCTTTCAGGCAAAGGAGAAATTTCTTCAGCTCAAGAGCGAGCATGAGCACTTCATCAACGAGAAGAACAAGCAGATCAATGAAGTGGAAAACCGTCTGAAGCAGAAGGAGAACAGCCTCAATCAGCAGAATGCGGAACTCGGACGCAAGAACAAGGAAGCCGATGCAATCCGCGAGAACCTCAAGACTCAGGTCGAGATTGCCACAAAAAAAAGCGAGGAATATGAAAGGCTTCGCAGGGAGGCGATAAAACAGATCGAGGATATTGCAGGCATGACGGCCAACGAAGCAAAGAATCAGCTTATGGAAAGCATGAAGGCCGAAGCCAAGACACAGGCTCAGTCATATATCAACGATGTGATGGACGAGGCCCGTCTTACTGCAAGCAAGGAGGCAAAGCGAATTGTAATCAATACTATACAGCGTACAGCTTCCGAGACTGCCATTGAAAACGCAGTTACTGTATTCCATATTGAAAGTGACGAGATCAAGGGAAGGATCATCGGCCGCGAAGGAAGAAACATCCGTGCTCTCGAGGCTGCCACCGGCGTAGAGATCGTAGTGGATGACACTCCTGAGGCAATTCTTCTTTCCGCATTTGACCCGGTAAGAAGAGAAGTTGCACGACTTGCACTACATCAGCTCGTCATAGACGGACGTATCCATCCTGCACGCATCGAGGAAGTCGTTGCCAAGGTGCAGAAGCAGCTTGAAGATGAGATCATGGAAACAGGTAAGAGGACCTGCATCGACCTCGGAATCCACGGAATGCATATCGAACTCGTGAAGCTCATCGGCAGGATGAAGTACCGTTCGTCATACGGACAGAACCTTCTCCAGCATGCTCGCGAAGTTGCAAACATCTGTGCCACAATGGCCTCTGAACTCGGTCTCAATCCTAAGACTGCAAAAAGAGCCGGACTTCTCCACGACATAGGAAAAGTTTCTGACGAGGATCCGGAACTTCCACATGCAATCCTCGGCATGAAGCTCGCCGAGAAGTACAAGGAGAAGCCTGAGGTATGCAACGCCATCGGATCCCACCATGAGGAAATCGAGATGACATCCATCATTTCTCCTCTGGTAATGGTCGGCGACGCCATTTCAGGTGCACGTCCTGGTGCACGCCGCGAAGTGATCGAGTCTTATATCAAGAGACTCAAGGACATGGAGAACATTGCACAGTCTTACCCTGGAGTGACAAAGACATACGCTATCCAGGCCGGTCGAGAACTCAGAGTGATCGTGGGTGCCGATCAGGTTACAGACCAGGATGCAGAATCACTGTCAGGCGAGATCGCAAAGAAGATCCAGGAAGAGATGGTATATCCAGGACAGGTAAAGATCACTGTGATACGTGAGACAAGATCTGTCGCATTCGCTAAATAATAAAACCGATATATGATGAAAAGGTTTTTGACAATGCTTGCTGCTGCTCTGATCAGCGTCGCTGCCTTTGCACAGTTAGCTCCATCGCAGATCATCACATGGACTCCGAGCGTACAGACCCTTGACGGCGATGTTTACAGAGTCGTATTCACGGGAAAGGTAGCTGCAGGCTACCATACATATACTCTCACAGATGAGTTCTCTGCCACAGCGGTCATGGATCCTGCAGTGGAAGGCGGTGAACTTGTCGGCGAGCCTTATGAGCTCAGTACTCCGAAGGAAGAAATCGACGAATTCGGAGAGCAGGCAAGGCATTATTACGATGAGATCATCATCGCTCAGGATGTGAAGGTAGCATCCGGAACCGCTGTATTCACAGGAACAATCTTTTCGAATGCCTGTACCGGAGGTGCGTGCAAGGCTGAATATTATGATTTCGACGTAAAGGTCGGAAAGAGTACTGCCGTTGCACCTGCTTCATACAGCAACGAGACAACTGCCATTTCGAGCGGAGACGAGAAATCTGAAGAGAGAGACGGTTCTATCTGGGGCCTTATCCTTGAGGCCATACTCTGGGGATTTGCAATGCTCCTGACCCCTTGCGTGTTCCCTATGGTTCCGATGACGGTTTCATTCTTCATGAAGGGCTCGGGCAGTGTGGCACAGGGGCGTTTCAAGGCCGGGATGTACGGTCTCTTCATCGTTCTCCTCTACACAGTGCCTATCTCAGTCATCATCCTTCTTACCCGGATCATCGGTGGTGACGCAGTAACAGCCGACATATTCAACTGGCTCGCCACACACTGGCTGCCGAACATCATATTCTTCATCGTGTTCATGGTGTTTGCGGCATCATTCTTCGGAGCATTCGAAATCACACTTCCTCAGTCGCTCGTCAACAAGAGCGACAAGGGATCTGACAAGAAGGGCCTGGCGGGAGTGTTCTTCATGGCACTCACACTTGTGCTCGTGTCATTCTCATGCACAGGACCTATCGTAGGTTCCGTCCTCATCAAGTCAACCCAGGGTGAGTTCTGGGAGCCTATGGTGACAATGCTTGCATTCTCTCTCGCATTCGCACTTCCGTTCACGGTACTTGCTTTCTCCCCTTCACTCCTGAAGAAATTCAAGCAGAGCGGCGGTGGATGGCTCAACTCAGTGAAGGTTGTCCTCGGATTCGTTGAAATCGCACTCGGTCTCAAGTTCCTCAGCGTCGCTGACCAGACCTACCATTGGGGAATTCTCGACAGAGAGGTATATCTTGCAATCTGGATCGTTGTATTCACGCTCCTCGGACTCTATCTCCTCGGAAAGATCCGTTTCGAGAACGACGAACCGGTAGAGCACCTTTCAGTTCCTCGTCTCACACTTGCGATTGCAGTATTCTCATTCGTGGTTTATCTTATCCCGGGAATGTGGGGTGCTCCTCTCAAGGCTCTCTCAGGTTATATGCCGCCTATCTCCACCCAGGACTTTGTGATCGGTCAGGGAACAGCTGTGATTCCGGATGACTCACAGAATTCGACAAGTCCGGAATTCGGTCTGCACCTTCCACACGGACTTCAGGGATATTTCACTCTGGACGAAGGTCTTGAGGCTGCAAAGAAAGCAGGCAAACCTGTATTCGTAGATGTCACAGGACATGGATGCGTGAACTGTCGCGAGATGGAGGCAAGGGTATGGAGCGACCCTAAGGTTCTTGACATGCTCAGAAACGAATTCGTGATCGTAGCCCTCTACAACGACGACAAACAGAAACTCGATAAAGAGGATTGGGTGACAGACGCTCAGACCGGAAAGGTCTATAAGGATCTTGGCCGCGCAAATTCATACATTGCCCGCAGCAGATGGGATGTGAATGCACAGCCTAATTACGTGCTTCTCTCCCCTGACGGAGAAATGCTTGTTCCGGTACGAGGATATGACCTCTCTATAGACGGTTTTGTAAACTTCCTTCAGAGCGGAATAGACGCATATAGAAAATAAATTGACTGAATAATCGAGTGAAGAGTACCGGTTACCATGCCGGTACTCTTTTATTATATACAAAGAATCTCTATATTTACGATTCAAATCTTAATAACCATGAAAAAGAATAATCTGATTTTAGGCATTGCGGCAATCTTATGTACAGCATGCGCAACACATTCATCACAGTCTGGTTGGATTGCAGTAGAAGGTAACAAGTTCATCAGTCCCGAAGGTAATGAGATGATATTCAGAGGACTATGTTTTTCTGATCCTGTAAAACTCGTGAGAGAAGGACAATGGAATGAAAGATACTTTGCAGAAGCTGCAGATTGGGGCGCAAATATAGTCAGGTTCGCAGTACATCCTTCAAACCTGAACAGCATGGGATGGGATGAGACATTCAATGCCATGGATAAAGGCATTGAATGGGCGAAAAAGAATGGCTTGTATGTCATTATGGACTGGCATTCCATCGGAAACCTGAAGGATGCAAAATACACCAACCCGATGTACGACACGGACCTTGAGGAGACTTTGAAATTCTGGAGGACTGTGGCACAGCGTTATAATGACGAGCCGACTGTTGCACTTTATGAAATCTTCAATGAACCGACTGTGACCGGAGAAGATACCGGCGAATGCACATGGGAGGAATGGAAAGGGATTCAGGAGCAGATCATCGACACAATCCGCGTATATAACCCGAATGCAATCTGTCTCTGCGCAGGATTCAACTGGGCATATGACCTCACACCGGTAGCCACTGCACCAATAGAGCGCCCTAATATAGCGTATGTCTCACACCCATATCCAATGAAGCGAAGCCAGCCATGGGAAGAACAGTGGGAAGCAGACTTCGGCTTTGTAGCTGACACATACCCGGTAATCTGCACAGAAATCGGCTTTTGTCTCGAAAACGAACTCGGAGCACATATCCCGGTCATTTCAACAGATGTTTACGGCAAGCACATCACAGAATATTTTGAAAAGAAAGGCATATCTTTCACCGTATGGTGCTTTGACACTGCATGGTCACCTACATTGATAGAGGATTGGGACTTCACCCCTACAACTCAAGGACGTTTCTTTAAGGAATATCTGCAGAATAATGCTGCCGAATAATATTCTGCTTTGTCAGAAACAGATCAACAGAAACATGAAGCCGGCCAAGGTCGGTTTCTTTTATTATATACAGACGGCCCGTCATCGAGCGAAGCATTACCCTAAATGATCTGCTTCGATTGATGACAGGCCGTCTGTGTATCAAGTCTTTCTTAGAACTTGAAGCTGTCCTTGAGTGCTGTTGTCTTGTTGAACACGAAGTGGTCAGGAGTTGAGTCCGGATCCTTGAAGAAGTAGCCGACACGCTCGAACTGTACTGCTATGCCTGAATTGTCCTCAAGAAGAGCAGGCTCCGCATATCCCTTTGCCACTACGAGCGACTCAGGATTGAGATAGTTCTTGTAGTCCTCGCCTTCAGGAATCTGGCCCATCTGAGCCTCGGTGAAAAGCTTGTCATAGAGACGGAGCTCGAGTTCCTTCGCATGAGCAGTCGAAACCCAGTGGATGGTTCCCTTTACAGAACGCCACTCACCGGCTCCCGGCTTCGATGTAGGATCGTAGGTACACTTGATCTCGACGATATTGCCCTCGGCATCCTTGACTACTTCCTGACACTTGATGATATAGGTGTATTTGAGACGAACCTCTCCGTCAGGCTTGAGACGGAAATATTTCTTAGGAGGTTCCTCCATGAAGTCGTTTCTTTCGATATATACCTCACCGGTGAAAGGCACCTTGCGTGAAGGACCTTCAGGATCTGCAGGATTCAGAGGTGCATCAAACCACTCCACCTTTCCAGGTTCCCAGTTGGTGATGGTAAGCTTGACAGGATCCTGAACCACCATATAACGGTTTGCACGCTCGTTAAGGTCCTGGCGTACGCACCACTCCATGAGCTGGAGGTCGATGAGCTGCTCACGTTTTGCCACTCCGACCTTCTCTGCAAACATACGCATGGATTCTGGAGTGTAGCCACGACGACGGATACCGCAGATGGTAGGCATACGAGGGTCGTCCCATCCGCTTACGAAGTTGTTCTTTACAAGCTCAAGAAGCTTGCGCTTTGACATGACTGTGTATGTAAGGTTGAGTCTTGCGAACTCGTACTGATGAGACGGGAATATGCCGAGCTTCTCGATGAACCAGTCATAGAGAGGACGATGAACGTCGAACTCAAGGGTACAGATCGAGTGGGTGATGTTCTCGATAGAGTCTGACTGGCCGTGTGCATAGTCATACATCGGATAGATGCA
>JAFUQW010000070.1 GCA_017472115.1 Bacteroidales bacterium
CAGCTCTTGCAGTCAGCGACATTCCTTTCGAGGGTCCTATCTCGGAGGTACGCGTTGCAAGAATCGGAGGCGAGCTCAAGATCAACCCTAACTTCAGCGAGATGGCTGACGCCGACATCGACCTCATCGTTGCCGCTACTTACGACAACATCATGATGGTCGAGGGTGAGATGAACGAGGTAAGCGAGCACGACATGCTTGAGGCCATCAAGTTCGCTCACGAGGAGATCAAGAAGCACTGCAAGGTGCAGATGGAACTCATGGAGGCTGTAGGCAAGACCGAGAAGAGGGCTTACTGCCACGAGGAGAACGACGAGGACCTCCGCAAGGCTGTCCAGGAGTTCTGCTATGACAGATGCTACGCAATCGCCAAGTCAGGCTCTGCAAAGCACGAGAGATCAGACGCTTTCGATGCACTCAAGGAGGAGTTCTACGCAACACTTCCGGAGGAGGAGCAGGAAGAGAAGAGGATGATGATCGAGAGATACTATCATGCTGTGGAGAAGGCTGCAATGAGAAACATGATCCTCGACGAGGGTGTCCGTCTCGACGGCCGTGACACTACAACAGTACGTCCTATCTGGTGCGAGACCGACTATCTCCCTTGCGCTCACGGTTCGGCAATCTTCACCCGTGGCGAGACCCAGTCACTCTCGACTGTAACCCTCGGAACAAAGCTCGACATGAAGGAGCGCGACGAGGTCCTCATCCAGGACACAGACCAGTTTGTGCTTCACTATAACTTCCCTCCTTTCTCTACAGGTGAGGCTCGTCCTCAGCGCGGTGTAGGCCGTCGTGAGATCGGACACGGAAACCTTGCCTACAGGGCCCTCAAGCCTATGATCCCTATGGCTCCGGAGAATCCATACGCAGTGCGCGTGGTTTCAGACATCCTTGAGTCAAACGGTTCATCTTCAATGGCTACAGTATGTGCTGGCTGCCTCGCCCTCATGGATGCAGGTGTGAAGATCAAGAAGCCTGTTGCAGGTGTTGCGATGGGTCTTATCACAGACAAGGACAATCCTAACGAAAGATATGCAATCCTTACCGACATCCTCGGTGACGAGGACCACCTCGGAGACATGGACTTCAAGGTGACAGGTACAAAGGACGGTATCACAGCAACCCAGATGGACATCAAGGTTGACGGTCTCTCATACGACGTTCTCGAGAGAGCTCTCGAGCAGGCACGTCAGGGTCGTCTCCACATCATGGGCGAGATGATGAAGACCATCAGCGAGCCACGCGCAGAGTACAAGGAATTCGTTCCTCGTATGGTTCAGATCCGTGTTGCAGGCGAGTTCATCGGTGCCATCATCGGAAAGGGCGGCGAGACCATCCAGCGCATCCAGCGTGAGACAGGCACAACCATCACCATCACAGAGGAGCAGGTTGACGGCGTTTCACAGGGTGTTGTGGACATCTTCGGTCTTGACAAGGAGTCTATGGACAAGGCCCTCAACTGGATCAACGGCATCACTGCAGTTCCGGAACCGGGCACAGTATATCATGGCAAGATCGTTTCCATCCTCGAGTTCGGTGCGTTCGTAGAGATTCTCCCTGGCAAGGAAGGACTTCTCCACGTATCTGAGATCGACTGGAAGAAGACAGAGAAAGTAGAGGATGTCCTCAGCGTAGGTGACGAGGTTGATGTGAAGCTCCTCGAGATCGACGAGAAGACCGGCAAGATGAGACTTTCACGCAAGGCCCTCCTCGAGAAGCCTGAGGGATATGTTGAGCCTGAGCGCAAGCCACGCGGAGACCGTGGTCCACGCCGTGACGACCGTCAGGGTGGCCCTCGTCGTGATGACCGCAGAGGTGACCGTGGCCCACGCCGCGACGACAGAGGTCCAAGAGGCCCACGCCGCGACCGCCGCGATGCTCCTGAAGCTCCAGAGCAGAACAACGAGCCGGAGATGTTCTAATCTCCGCTTATATAAATAAAGGGTACCGAGTGCAATTCCTATAGGTTTTTGCACTCGGTACCTTCTTTTTTCGGGGTATCAGGAGCAGTTTCACACGAAAACTGCACTCGGTCACATCCGTATTCGGCAATGAACGAGTGAAATTTCTATAGGTTTGGGGGCTCAGTCCCTTGAATCATCAACGGCTTAACGGAAAATCCCGTTGTTTTATATCTTGTTTTACACATATCTGCACCGCTTGTGCGACTTTTGGCCCAAACTCGCACAAGCTATATTGTTTTTCGCATCAAAATGATGATTTTGGCTACAGTTTGGGCCTGAATCGCCCAAAACTCGCTTAAGCGGTGCATTACCAGCACAAAGGTAACAATGCTAAATTTACCAACCCACTTTTTCCGTTGATTCCAGAAACGCCTGTCACCTTTTCAACAAGTGTCGCCGACACTGCATTCCGCAGAAGTGTCAGCAACGGCCCGGTTCTACAACATTTTAAATATCAACCCATTATAAATCAACAATGTTGCCGACACTGCTTCAGCAAGCAGTGTCGGCAACTGTTTTGATGCAATGTATTATTAATTGACTTATTCTTTACAGCTGCTTTTCAAGAGTTGCGCTGAGGCGGTACATCTTGCCGTTTTCTAAAACAACATCCTTAGGAATTACCAATTTGTCAAGTGTACATATATAACTGTCTGATCCGTCGGTTGTCGCATTAAGCGTAAAGCTGAAGTAGTCTCCGGATGTCAGATGATACCATGTTGTCTCCTGAGCTTCATAGTCCCATGATTGTCCGGCAAAAGCTACAATATATGTCGTTAGAGATTCACCTTCGACTAGCAAACCGGTTCCGGAGCCATAAGCATAATCAGTTCCGAAATTAATAAGATAAGATGTATCCCATCCGCCCGGAAATGCTCCTACTGAGTAAATATCAGTCCAGCCCGAACCACTTACTCGCACGCCAGCATCTGCTTCAGATTTTGCACTAATAGTAAGATGCTTGACAGTCAGCCCGCTTTGAGGAAGCTTCAACTGAACCTTCAGAACATAGGACCTGTGTTCAAGATCAGCAAGCAGATTCCCTTCGTCCATCTCTGCCTTACCGCTCAAAACCGTATATTGCTCAAGATGAGATGTGCAGTCAACAAGGCTTTTCTGAAGTTGAGCAGTATTGAAAGTAAGGTACGTCTTACCAGCCGTCACACCATTCAAGACTCCTTCTGCACCCTCATAGACCGGAGCCACATGCCATGGATCTTCCTCTGTACCTTTACCCTGATTCAGAGCAGGATAATAAACATATATCGACTCGGTGGATTCGTGGTTACTGAATTCGCCCTCAAATTCAGCGGTCTTTCCATCAGCGGACACTGAAGTGGCAGTAAACACATCATTGGTGAGTACATTTCCGGAAATATCCAGCGAAAATACGGACACTTTGTCAAACTGCTCCCATTTAGTCTTGAGCACATTATCTTCATCAACATATGCTATCTTAGTGTCATTCCCTCCTATGGCAGCCGTTAGGGTAAGATGAACAGGCTGGTTCTCTTGCGAGGTCTGCACCGATGAGGCGTTCTTCTGGCATGACAACACCATTGCACATGCCGAAAGCATCATAAAAATATACTTGTTCTTCATATCGGATCCTCCTTAATCTAAAAATTACCATCCGAACTGTGTCGGCTGTATCAAATCTCCTCCGTCGCCAATATCCGGAATACTGTTGGCCAGAACCGCTCCTTCGAGAGCAAATTCAATTTCTTCGCACTGTGGCGAAACATAAACAATTTTCTCCATAGTCACTTTGATTAGATGTTAATAATATTGCTGATTCACAAAGTTACCCCCGACAAGTCCAAATCAGGATGCAGAATTATGACTTCATTCTTGAAAATTGTGACAAGATGTGCTCCAAGGTCGAAATTTCCTACCTTCAAGCACAGCCACATCGTCTCCACGACCTTCCATGCCACTTAACCGTGCCCGAAGGTATGGCAAAACGACCTTGGAGCACAAGTGAGTGTGCGGCGGTTGTATCTTTGAGATTATTTCCCTAATTTTGGATATGATTTGACAAACGATTTCTTTATGAAAAAGCTATTATTCATCTGCATCGGCATCATTGTATGTTCTGTCTCCGCCGATGCGCAGAACCTCTTGGACAAACTCGGAAAGACCGTTCAGAAGAAAGTGACCGAAAAGGTCACCGAGTCCGTAAAGAAGAAGGTCAGGGATGCCGTGTCCGGAAAAGAAAACGACAAGAAATCTCAGACTGCAGGACAGGGAACCGTTTCACAGCATATCACCGATAAGGTCGGACAGAAGCCCCTTGTCAAGGATGTAGGACAGAATATCGTGCAGCAGGAGGGACTGGATTATATTGACGAATTCGGCATCAACCACGGTGGAGGCATACTCATCGGTGACATCCTTTGGGCTCCCGTCAACTGCGGTTACCATGAGACCGACTATCCGTACGGAAAGCTCTACCAGTGGGGAAGAAAGCACGGTCAGGGCTATGGCGCTCCATACGCGAATGAAGAAGCGGAGATAAATCCGGACAAGACGACGGCGGAAATTGTACCTGCCCCTATAAAACCGGCCGAAGCACTGAAGCATCCGGACAGGTTCTATGCCAGATCCGATATGGCCTCATTCAACTGGACCGAAAACGACATGACTCTGTGGTGCCCTCTTGTATTCGAAGGCAAGGCTACTAAGCATCCGAAATATGATCCATGTCCTGAAGGATGGAGAGTGCCTGAACTTTTTGACTTCTACAGCCTTGCAGAACACTATTCCGACCTCGTGGAGTATCCGGAAGGCGGACCGAAAGGAAGGTGGTTCTCCGGTCCGGAAGAATATGGTACAGAGGTTCAACGCATATTCCTTCCTGCCACAGGTATGCGCAACAGGGATGGAGAAAGTCATTCACGTGACACACAGGCGATCTACTGGTCTCTTCGTCATGGTGGCAGCGAAGGCTCGATCTGGCATCTTTATATAAACGATGACGAGGCTTGCGTCAACCCGACCGCCTTCCCGCATGAAGCATATTCGGTCCGCTGCGTCAAGGATATCGAAGGTCAGAAACTTAAATAGCAGAAGGCTCCACCCACTCAACAAAAAACAGGGAACCGGTGAGGTTCCCTGTGATAACAATAGAAGTCTGAAAGACTATTTCTGAGTCCAATTTGTCGAATACGACCCCGGCATCAGATAAGCTTTACCACCCTGCAGAAGACCATCTGTAGCAGTAAGTTCCATAACATAGGTGGTAGTTCCGTCTGTCAGTTCGAAATTAAAATAATCAACATTAGAATTCGTACCATCAAGAATGAATGAAAACGCCACATCATCGCCGATCTTTACTCCGGCCGCAGCTTCAGAAGCCTTCGATTTGATGCCGACTTCATCTTCCATAAGATAAAGTCCTACACCGGAATTCAAGTGGGTGATTTCAACATCTTGTGATGTACCATCCTGATTAAATATGCTCAAGGTCCAGTCACCCTCCTGATCTGCAAGGTCCTGCACTGAGATCTGGAACATGTCAGACCTGCGTTTCATGTTTATTTCACCAAGAATAAGGTTGTCTCCGTCAAGCGTCCATTCACCGTCAGCCGTCAGGTATTCACCTCCCTTGTAGGTCTGGAAAGCATTCTTTCCTTCGCCATCCTTACTGCCAAGCATGATAGTACCAGGGTAATGGACTGCATAGAACCAGCCACTGCCTGCACGCAGTCTGCTGACAAGATTTTCATCCTGATTACTTACATACCATCCTTCTCCATCATAAACGAGAAGAACAGTATTATCATTACCTGACGGATCCAGCCAATCATTAGTCTCCGCTTCGAACACTATAAGGATCTCGTCTGCATGACCCCAGCCCTGTTTCAGAGCCTTTGTGTCAGCACCGTATGGAGTCTTATCAGCGACAGAAAAGACGATATTCAGCTTGCTGGTTTCAGGTGCATCATCATTTTTTGCACATCCGGCCAGAAGGGCCACCGCTGCCATTGCAGCAAAAAATATTTTCTTCATAAATAGATTCTCCTTTTTATATTACCATCCTAAGTTCTGTTCATCAGAAAATGCAGGATATTCACCTCCCGAAGCAGTCAGAACGGCCTGCTCGACAACGATTCCGATCTCCACGCTGAGTGGAGTCTCATAGATTTTCTCTTTCATGGCATTGAATTTTAGTATTGTTTGACTTTAAATACAGCCTTCATGTGCGCAGAGACATTTGTCTGCTCTGCCGATGACTACAAATTTAGCAGAGCCCTGGCTTGCGGGCTTGGATTATAGTGACCTTGAATTTTAAAATTATGACTTTAACCCTATATGACGTCAAAAAGCGTCATTTCTTCCTCCATGCGGACGGAGTCATGCCTGTGTTCTTACGGAACAGGGTGCTGAAATAGCCGACGTCCTCAACCCCGCATTTGAGAGCGACTTCTCCTATCGACAGATCGGTGGTCTCCAGAAGGGTCTTTGCCTTGGATATACGGACATTGAGAATATATTCGGTAGTCTTGAGACCGGTGATAGCCTTCATCTTTCTGTTAAGCTGGACTCGCCCGATGCAAAGATCTGAAGCCAGTTCCTCACAATCAACCTTCCCGTTTGCAAAAGCCTTGTCCAAGGCCTCAGAGAAACGGTCAAGGAAAGCCTTGTCATGCAGGTTGAAGTCTAAGTCCCGAATGACTTCCGTTCCTCCTGAAGCAAAACGGCTGCGAAGCATCGACCTCTGTTCCAGAAGCATACGCACGCGCACAGAAAGTTCGTTTTCATCATAAGGCTTTTCAAGATAAGCATCCGCTCCTGCTTCCAGTCCTTTCAGCCTGTCCTCATGCTCAGCCTTGGCGGTGACCATTATCACGGGCACATGCGAAAGGAGTTCGGACGAACGCACTTTCCGACAGAATTCAAGACCGTCCATAACAGGCATCATCACATCGGTTATGATAAGATCCGGAACTATTTCCTCTGCCTTTCTGATACCCTCGGCTCCGTCAGAAGCAAAATAAAATGAATAACAACCTTCAAGCTGACGCATCTCCCAGCGTGCTACCTCCGGCTTGTCCTCGACGATCAGGATTCTCGGAAATTCGGTATCCTGTACCTGATCCATTTCACCCGGATGCACGACGCAGGCATTCTCCGCTGCCGGCATGTCATCGCACAAGAATTCCGGACATTCCCCGACAGCCTTGTCGTGGCGGACAGGTATCAGAATGGTAAACTCCGATCCTTCTCCCTGGACACTATGCACATGAATGCTTCCATCCATAGTCTCTACAGCAAGCTTCACGACGGACATTCCCACTCCTGTACTCATATCCGATACCCCGGAATCTGCAGTGTAGAACGGCTTGAAGACATTCTCCACCTGCTGCCTGCTCATACCGATGCCGTTGTCGCATATATCCATCCTGAAGCATTCCATTCCCCGGTCTTTGACATTCTGCATTCTGACGGTCACCACAGTCCCCCGCTTCGAATACTTGATGGCATTTGAGAGAAGATTCCTGACAATCCTAAGAATCATGTCCGGAACGAAATCCATCTCGATTTCCGCAGATTCGCACACAATCCTGACTTCCTTTTCCTGTGCATACCGTCCGTATCTTCCGCATATTGAAGCCACGTATGCAGCCACGTCTCCCCTTCTCCAAACAGGAGCCGGAGCAATGCCGGAAGTCATTTTCGCAACTTCAAGAATCTGATTGACGAGAGTCATAAGTTCCTGAGACTGCACGAGTATATCCTTCGAATCCTCTTTCACAGCCACCTCGTCGGACGCATTTGCCCCAAGGCTGCGGGCAGCTGCCATGATCACGGTCAGCGGAGTCCTGAACTCATGAGCCATTACGGTGAAATAATTATTCCTTGTCTGGTCCAGTTCCTTGAGCATCTTATGGTTGCGGGAACGCAGCCATAGAGCATATACGAGGACAGCTATCCCGACTGCCGCCAGAAGCAGAATTACAAGGGCACTGAACAGAAATATCCTATTCCTATGGACTTCCTGCTGATGCATCTGCCTCAGATGTCTGAGTTCAGTACGGTTCTTTTCCTTCTCGTATTCAGAACGCAGCTCATAGATTTCCGTCTCGCTTCTTTCTTCAGCAAGACTGCCGGATGTCTCAGCAGCCTTTTCCAGCCAGCGAAGAGCCTGACGGTAGTTGCCACGAAGTTTCTCGAGTGTATATTTCTGATTATAGACATCTGCAAGATGTGCCAGAGAACCGATGCTTTCAGCCATATCCATCGCCTCGTCAAGATAGTGCTCAGCGTGATCATAACGGCCAATCTTGAGACTTACCCTTGACAGAGATGTGGATGACTGAAGAAGATGCCATGCATCCGTACCGCCCTTAAGAAGTCCGTACGCCTTTTCGTATTCATGGAAAGCACCGGCATAATCTCCTTCATTTTCAGCAAGCCGCCCGAAATGATTTGCACACAAGCCCATTCCAAGGACATTCCCGGACTCCTCATTGAATTTCAAAGACAAGGTATAGTGATGACGGGCAGAGTCGATCCGGCCCTTTTTCTCGAACAACGCACCGATGTTTGCATGATTGATGGCCTGACCTGTGGCGCTGCCTAACCTGGATTCACCCTTGAGGGCTTCCCGGAATGATTCCATGGCGATGTCGTCGTTTCCCATCGACAGATGAACATTCCCGATTCCGTTCAACGACACCACCCTGTTCTTCAGAGACACCGTACTGGTGGAATCGCTCCATTCCTCGCACCATGTCAGCGCGCGATAGTGCCAGGAAGCCGCATCGTCGAGCAGTCCCATGCGACGATAGACAGTTCCTATGTTGTTGAGTGCCTGAATGACTTCCAGAGTGTCACAGACTTCTTCAGCAAGCTCAAGCCCGCGCCGGTGAAGGGTCAGGGCTTCATTATAGCGTCCCGAATTACGGAGATTTCTTCCCTCGGTCCTGTAGTAAGCCACAGAATCGGAACGTACTGCAATATCGTCCGGCGCCCCCTGCCTGTAACTGCCCTTCTCACACGACAATAGCATGAAAATCCACAGGATAGGAAAGAATAGTCTTTTCATAGGTAACGGTTAATTATTTTTCACAAAGATAGGCAGTTAAGTAAATTTAATTATTGAATATTGTAACATATGACTTGAAAATTGTAAACTTTATCTAAATTTGCAGCCCCTTTACAGACTATGAGGACTAAAGCAATAATTCTTATATTGTTCATGCTTTCAGTCTGCTGCCGGTCAGCAGACGCGCAGGAATGGACTTCGCAAAAAGCACTTCTGAAGGCGCTGAATGAATCCCTGAAGAAACAAGTGGTGCCTATCAGGCCTCTGCCTGCCATCAGACATCACCTTGCCGACACTTCTGGCAGAGGCAGACCACGAAGGATATATGCAGCTGCAGATGAACAGAAAATCCCCCTCCTTGACGGCGAAGGTGACGCGGAGTTCTTCCTTGACGGCATAATGCCCGGAGTGGATCTCGTGGAGGAACAAGGGCAACCGAACACAATTCCTCTGATCCGCATAGCGGGCATGATCGATATGATGCCGCTTATCCTCATAGACGGTATGGAAGGTGATTTCGCCCGTCTCAACAAGAAAGACCTCAAGTCCATCGAAGTCCTGTCGGATCCTGCAGCCATCGCCCTGTATGGCTATAAAGGAAGGAACGGAGTCCTGCTCGTGACCACCCGTCAGGGCAGACCCGCCACTCAGAACGCCCCTTTAGCAGTCGAATATTCCGGATCGTTCACTGTGAGTTCAAGGACGGCCACACCGGAGATCGTTTTCAGCTACGGTGACTGGCTCAAAGCGAGACAAGGTCTTTTCGGAGAGGAATTCATGATTACCAGTTCCTTGACCTACAAGGGAAACGAGAGTCTTGCTCCTGCCGGAACGGATTGGCAGGACCTGATCTTCGACAAGGCTTTCTTCGGCACTGACCATATTCTCAGATTCACAGGAGGAGATGAAAGGATATCATACGATGTGTCCGGAATGTTCAGCGGTGACGGAGGCATGTTCAGCGGCAAGGAAAGATATACCCATTCCACCATTCACGCCGGCATTGCGGCAAGTCCGTTTCGATGGTGGAAAATCACCGCAATAGCCGATTTCGCCATGCTCACGGACATGTATCCCGACGGCATGGTCAGAAGCGGATATTATTCCATGATTTCCAGATACGGATTTCCGGCCGAGCAGATTCATTCCGACGGAGCGTTCTCCCCCGCCGCCACAGGCACCGGGTATGCCGCGATAAGCGGTGAAAATGCCGGTATGCATCGTGAAAGAAGGCTGTATTCAGGAGGAAACATCCGTAATGACTTCAATATCATCGGAGACATCCTCAAGGCCGGATTGACCGTTTCCGGATACCGGGACAGGAAAGGCCCGCCGGAATCACCTGCGGACAAGTCCCTTCTGAGGACTGATATCGAAATGATCTACGGTCAGTCATTCGGAGGAGCACACAGAATCGACGGACGTATCGGACTGGATGTCAATCATTTTCGTTCTATCGTCAATTTCACGGACATGAGGCAGTACCTCAAGCTGGAGTATTCGTGGAAAGACAGATACGGACTGCAGTTCATCCAGAGCCACGACCGCACCGCCATATCGGATTCCGAGCCCGTAGCTCTGAATAACGATTCTTTCGCAGGCAAGATCTCATGGAATATCGGCAACGAGAACTTCATGAAGCCGGCGCGTCATTGGCTCAGCGGGCTTCAGATGTATCTTGAGACGGGAAAGACTCTGATACAAGGTCATTCACACGATTTCCTTCCGTTCATCAGCGGCGGTCTTGAATCTGTATTCCTGGATGAGAAGCTCTCATTCGCCGGAAAGGTTTACACCCATGAATATGCGGAACCTGATGTCATAAGGACAACAGGATGGGAAATAAATGTTGCATGGCGCAACAGCCACAGGATGAGGAACGAAAACCTTATGTATTCCGTCTATGCTAACCTATGGGATGACAGGACAGTATCCGAAGGCACGGACTTCAATCCCCGTTTCCGTTTCAATGCAGGAGCAAATCTGAAATATGCTGGCTTCAGCCTCAAGGCCGTATTTGCAGGTACAGGCAGACGATATTGGCTCCCTGACAGTGACGACAGCCTTTTCTACGGAATGTACGGTTCCGCCCCGACCTCGGCAGGTCTGCTTCTGAAAAATCTTGAAGCCCTGAATGATATTGGAGAAGGAAACCTTGACCCAGGCGATCCTACATTCATGCAGAATGCCGCCTTCGTGCGTCTGAAGAACCTGAGACTCGAATATTCCTTCTCAGGCCAGTCTCTGTCAAAAGCCGGGATACGCAGCATCTCTGTGTTCTGCGAAGGCAAGAATCTCTTTTTCCTGTCCTCTCTGCAAAGACAAGCCCAAGGAATCGACCCAGAAATGATCTATCCCGGAACCTCCGTCGGCGCCGGTGACAAATACCCTCTCCTTCGTACCGTCGAACTCGGCATCAAGGCTTCTTTCTGATCAGGCATCCCGAGACAGCTGTAACAAGACATCATTGTAGGAAAATCAAGAAAGTAAGGTGACAGCATTGTTTGTTCGGGGAAAATCCATAACTTTATAGGTTGTTTGGAAAATTACATAAAACTATCATAACCTATATGGAAAGAATCATCGAATGCGTGCCTAATTTCAGTGAGGGCCGCAACAGGGAAGTTATCGACGCCATCGTTGCGTCTATCGAGAAATCCGGTGGAGTAAAGGTTCTGGATG
>JAFUQW010000071.1 GCA_017472115.1 Bacteroidales bacterium
CGACAAATCATATATATCCCGTATAGAGAAAGGGATAACAATTCCAAGTGTGGCAACGTTTTTCCGTCTTGTAAACGCGATGGGATTGTCGGTAGCATTAGTCTGAAAAGACCTTATCCGGCCACCTGATATCTTAAGATGTTTCACTGCGTTACTATTTGGGGATGATATGCCCGATCGTTATCGGGCCTTTTCGTCATTGCCAGGCCTTTCCGTCATTGCCGGCTTGACCGGCAATCTCCCGTTTCTCCACTAAACAGCCCGCTCCCATGGATAACATCAGCATCATGCATAGTTTCTCCACAGAACGGTGCCTTCTCATGGACAAAGTCGCCAAAACTTATGGGTTCTCCACGGTAGGGGCGGTTCTGATGGAGAAAAATGCGGGGGTAATCAGAAAAACTCATCAGAGAAGGGCTATCTGTACTTGCCTTCGTCGTCGAGCATGCCGAGATATGAGCTGTAGCGTTCGTAGCTGATGTCACCGTTCTCCACAGCTTCCTTGACGGCACATCCGGGCTCGTGAGTGTGGGTGCATGGGGTGAACCGGCAGTTCTCCGAGGCCTTGAGCATTTCCGGGAAGTAGAGGGCGATCTCCTCTTTCTTGAGATCGACGAGGCCGAAGCCGCGGAGGCCCGGGGTGTCGACTATGAAGCCGGGGGATCCTTCACTTCGTTCAGGATGACAGGCAGGGTCTGATTGACAGGTCAGGGCATACATTTCATAGAAGGTGGTGGTGTGCTTGCCCTGGAGATGGACGTCCGAGATTTCGCCTACGCGCGGGTCGAGCGAAGGGTCAAGAGCCTTGATCAGCGACGATTTGCCGACTCCGGACACTCCCGAAAAGAGAGAGACATTACCTCTGCATGCATCCCGAAGGGCATCAATACCCTCTCCCGTCAGAGCGGAAACCTCCATCACCGGATAGCCGGCACCTTCATAGATCTCATGGAAGGCTTCGAGCATTTCCGCATGGGATTCACGATAGAGATCGACTTTGTTAAGGACTATTGTGACCGGGATGTTGTAGACTTCGCAGGTGACAAGGATACGGTCCAGGAAAGGCAGCTTGATCTCGGGATAGTCGATGGTCGCGATGATGAATGCGCGGTCGAGGTTGGCGGCGATGATATGTGACTGGCGCGAAAGATTGGTCGATTTGCGGATTATATAGTTCTTGCGCGGATGCACTGCCGTGATCACTGCCGGGTTCTCCAACGACACGAGCGACGGCATGTCGCCATCGGATTCCGCGACTTCGGCTTCATAATCAACAACATCCCCCACCGCAACAGGATTGGTCGCCGACGAACCCTTGAGACGGATCTTGCCTCGCAGGACTGCCGGAAACAGGTTCCACTCCGGAAGCCGGGCCAGAAGATAATGGCTACCCGTATGCTTTACTACTGTTGCTTCTCCTTTTATCATCAGATATTCTTATCAATAACCAAACGTCGGTACATGTTTCTTCAGATTCGTGTACCCACGTTATATCATTTCGAGACAAATGGTCATTATTCACGACCGTCAGTACATATAACCACAATTTCTTGTACCGACGTTTCCCTGAAACATATAGATGTTCCGTTGCAAAGATAATGAAATAATCATTACCTTTGCCTGATACTGTCAAGCACTTATTTCTTATGATACAGGAAACCCATATTGAAGAGACTCTGAAAGAGATGTTCGCCAACCTGAAGTTCACTGCAGAACCGGCAGGACTTTATGACCCGTTGAGATATATGATGGAGATCGGAGGGAAGAGGATACGTCCACGCCTCTGCCTGCTCACATATTCTCTTTACAAGGATGCATTCTCGGAAGAGATTCTTTCTCCGGCAGCAGCACTCGAGGTGTTCCACAGCTTCACCCTCATCCATGACGACATAATGGACAAGGCCGACGTACGTCGCGGAGTGCCGACCGTCTATAGGAAATGGGACGAGAACACAGCCATCCTTTCCGGAGACGTGATGTCGATCGAAAGCTACAAGATGCTGGCAAAGGCTCCTGCAGCAGTGCTTCCAGAAGCTTTGAAGCTCTTTTCAACCACTGCGGCGCAGGTCTGCGAGGGACAGCAATACGACATGGATTTCGAGAACATGGCGCTTGTGCCTATGGCTGACTACATGAAGATGATCGGTCTCAAGACCGCCGTGCTGATCGCGTGTGCCGCCAAGATGGGTGCCCTGATCGGAGGTGCTTCTGCCGATGAAGCCGATCTGCTCTACCGTTTCGGCTACGACCTCGGACTGGCGTTCCAGATTGCAGACGACTGGCTTGACACCTACGGTGACCCCGCTGTGTTCGGAAAGGCGATCGGCGGAGATATCCTCAACAACAAGAAGACCTGGCTGATGATCAAGGCCCAGACGAACGCTTCTGCCGAAGATCTTGCCGCACTTGAGGAGGCCATGGAAATGCCTGTAGAATCTGACGAGGAGAAGTCTGCTAAGATTGCGAGGGTCAAGGCTCTTTATGCAAAGCTCGGCGTCGGGGAAGAGGCCAAGCATGAGATAGTGAGACTGCATTCATCTGCAATGGAATATGCGAGCCGTCTAAACCTTGCTCCTGAAGGACACGCCGCTCTTCACCATTATGCCGAGACGCTTCTGGGACGTAATAAATAAAGGAAATGATATGAAAGATGCTTCACTTCGTTCAGCATGACAATGAAAAGGTGATCTCAAGTGTAAACCACATCATTCCTGATAATAAGATAGAATCATGATAAACAAATACAATATTATTCCACAGGCGACCGGGGGTAAAAAGATTTCGAGAGATTTGGCTAAATCTCTCGAAATCATGGCGCCAGCCGGCAACTTCGAATGCCTGATGGCAGCCATCCAGGGCGGCGCCGACTCCGTTTACTTCGGAGTCGAGAAACTCAACATGCGCTCCCACTCGGCCAACAATTTCAAGATGACCGACCTCAAGGAGATCGTGCGTATCTGCTCCGAATACGGGGTCAAGACCTATCTCACCCTCAACATCGTCCTCTACAACGAGGACATAGAGGACATGAAGCGCACTCTTGAAGCTGCGAAAGAGGCCGGAGTCACCGCAGTGATCGCCTCAGACATGGCAGCCATCATGTATGCCCGTCAGATAGGCGTGGAGGTGCATATCTCCACCCAGCTCAGCATATCCAATGCAGAGGCACTGCGCTTCTATGCCCAGTTCGCCGATGTGATCGTCCTCGCCCGCGAGCTCAACCTCGGACAGGTGAAGGAGATCAAGGCCGTCATCGACAGAGACAACATCTGCGGTCCTTCAGGACGACGGGTGGAGATCGAGATGTTCGCCCACGGAGCCCTCTGCATGGCCATTTCCGGCAAATGCTACCTGAGCCTTCACGAATACGGGGCATCCGCCAACCGAGGATCATGCTACCAGCTCTGCCGCCGTGCCTACAAGGTCGAGGACCGCGAGACAGGAATGCAGCTGGAGATCGACAACAAATACATAATGTCACCAAAGGACCTCTGCACCATCGAGTTCATGGACAAGATAATCGATGCCGGAGTGACCGTGTTCAAGATCGAGGGACGTGCCCGTTCTGCCGAATACGTGAAGAGGGTGGCATCATGTTACCGCCGTGCAGCAGATGCCGTATGCAACGGCACATATACTCCGGAGCTCGGTACCGCCATGAAGAAGGAGCTTGAGGAAGTATTCAACAGAGGATTCTGGGACGGATACTACCAGGGTGCCCGCCTCGGAGAGTGGTGCGATGTGTATGGAAGCACATCCACCCGCAAGAAAGTCTATTGCGGAAAGATAACCAACTGGTTCGGCAAGCTCGGAGTAGCCGAGATCCTCGTCGAGTCCAATACGCTCAAGGTCGGCGACAAGATCCTCATCATCGGCCCTACATCAGGATGCGTGGAATACACCGTTCCTGAAATCCGTGTGGATCTCAAACCGGTACAGGAGGCATCCAAGGGCACATATTGCTCGATTCCTGTAAACTGGAGCGAGGTCGTGCCGGGAGCACGTGAAGAGGCATTGAGCTTATGCGGCGACGGCTGCAACGAACAGGCATGCCGTGCCATAGAAGAAAACCGTCTGCGTCGCAGCGACAAAGTATATATCTGGGAGAAGGAATAATGAAATTTTTAGGAAACATACTCTGGCTGATCATGGGAGGTCTTGTGGTCAGTCTATATTACGCCCTGATGGGTGTCCTGTTCTGCATCACCGTCATCGGAATCCCTTTCGGACTCCAGCTCATCAAGATGGCCGGTCTTGCACTCTGGCCTTTCGGACGTGACGTACATTCCGACTCCAATGACGGTGGCTGCCTCTCCATCATAATGAATGTCATCTGGATCATCTTCGGAGGCATAGAAATCGCACTTCTCCATGTAGGTTTCGGAATAATATGCTGCCTGACCATTGTCGGGATCCCGTTCGGCATGCAGCACTTCAAGATGGCCATCCTCGCCTTCATCCCTTTCGGCAAGAAAATCTCGTAACCGCCTCTCCGACCGGGTGCGGTTTTGTAGTGAAAGTGCTCGTGATACCCTTGTTTTTAGGGGTATCGCGAGCACTTTGCCTATGTTTTTGCACTTGATGCTATACTACTTTCTCCACTATTGCCGGTTCCAGACGAGTTATTCTGGCAATCTGCTTGACTCCGGCCCTGAAATTCCTCTTCAGCAAAAGACACAGTCTGACACGTTGTTCCATTGACAGCTGTTCAATAGTATCCTTGCCGAATTCATTCCTGATCAGAACCGGCATCTGTGTCAGGATTTCCTGATCCGTCAAGCTCACATGGTCAGCAACCCCAAACTTCAGTTCCACTTCATTTTCAATTCTCTTTGACAAAAGCATCATAAGTCTGGAAGGATGATGCAATATCCTTTCAACAGACTCAACATCAACATAAGATGAAGGCATGATCATCCCGCACTCATCCACCATATAGTGACCGGGCACCGGCACTCGTGACTTAAGGATTCTGAACCGTTTCCTTTCACTCATCCCATCAAGTCTTTCACCTGCTTCCTTTTTTTCTCCTCTGAAATATAACGAAGCTGATGACCATCTATAACAATATGGCATGATGATGACCCCTGCAGCCAGCGGATTACGAAGTATATATGCAATCACATTTTCTAAATATTCCTTAGTATCGACATAGTCTATCTGAATGCCGACTTCTTTCAAGGCCTGCACTTCTCCTGATATCAGTCTCATCCTTATCGCACATCTTCGCTTGTACTCATAAGCGAACCTCCTACATTCTTCAGAAGTTCCATACAACAGGAAGTGAAAATGATTGCTCATCAGGCAGAAGCATAAAATCCTCACTTCATAACCCGCAATACAGATCGCTATATCATTCATTCCCGAAATGAAATCTTCCTTGCTTTTGAAAATGTCGTTTCTTTCCAGCCCATGGCTGCTGACATGATAATATCCTTTCATATTCTCAAGTTTACTTTTTCCACCTCACTTTCTATGTTTACGTCACCTCTCTCCTATAGGCCTCAAAAGAAAGGTCTTTCGCAGATGCGAAAGTCAAGTCATGTTTTTTGCGATGAAGTTATAAAATATCAATAGATGCGACACCGGATCATAAAAAAGATTCATCAGATTTTTCTCTTTTTTATACTTATTAAACTTTTTTTAGATGACCTGAAATTTATTTTATATGATAAAAATAAACAGTTTCTAAAAACAAATCACTAATTTTGCAACAGAACAAAATCAGATGCCTATGATAAGATAATCAACTACAGACATATAATATTAAAGCGTTAGCTATATTTCGGGGATTCTGAAACTTGGACACTTTCACAATCACACCCAATGGAATAAAGTTCAACGCCTATGCTTTTTGCATGGGCTTTATTCTATTATCCGGGTGTGAGGTAGTCCAAGACCGCAGAATCCGATAAATATAATGAGTCCCATGCTTTTTTATTTGTCTTCCCCTTACAAAAAAAA
>JAFUQW010000072.1 GCA_017472115.1 Bacteroidales bacterium
GATGTCGACATCCTTAGGATCGTCCGCAGTGTCATAACCGAACTTCACATATGTATATTCCTTGTAGTTGCCTGATGCGTCATACGAGCATGCGATCAGGGTATACAGACCTGTCTCCTCGGTAGTGAATTCATACTCGCCTGATTCTGTCACGGTCTGGACATTCTTTCCTGACTTCACTTCCTCAAGCTTGGACACCATCTCCGCGTCTGAAACATGGCCAGGGAACACCTTGTACTGTACCTTGGCAACGTCAGGTCCGAAGGTGAATGTAACCGGCATGAGGCCCTTTACAGCAGGAGCTGTCTCCACCATGACAGAGTAGTCATAAGGCTGGTAGCCTGGAAGGACAAGCCTGTGCTTTCCTGCGGCATTCGCATAAGCGGCACCGGCTGAAGGAAGATATGCTACGAGAGCGCTCTTAGGGAAGGTGATGGAACCGTCCTTCACTGTACCGTACTGGTTGGAGTATCCGGCATCAAACACTTCTTCAACATCAGAACCCATGTATACAAGTCCGTAGCGTCCGCTAGGACATGTGAACACATACTGGAGAGGGATATATACCCTGTTCGGGTCAGATGCATTGATATAGATGCTCGGCGCAGGGCAGTATTCTGCGTAAAGGTCTGCGTTCTTTGTGTTTCCGTCAACAATGTATGACACAAAGTCCGGAGTATAGACCTCGTCTACCCTATAGTAACCCGGAAGGTCTTCGCGTTCATAGACCTTTACCGTCTTTTCCTGATAAGGTGCTGCGATTTCGGCACCGATTGCATTGAAGTAGCTTGACGCAAAGTCGTCTCTCCAGAGGCCTTCTCCCAGAAGCTCCCACTTCACCACTGTAAGAGAGAATGTCAGCTCGTTGCTTGAAAGACCGTAGTTCGAAACATACTGAGGGTCAGTCACCTTGATCGTACAGGTATACTTCTTTCCTGTCTCGAAGTCCTCAGAGAAATAAACCTTGAAAGACGTGTTTTCCTGGTCTTCATCGAAATAGATGAACTCGTCCTCAAGTTCGAAGAAACCTTCTTCACTGCTTGTCAGCTCATAAGGCACATATGCCTCAGGAAAATAGTTCTTGACAGCAGGGTTTCTCTCGACTGTGAAGGTAAGGTACTTTGCACCTTCCGGGGCAACCTCGTATGCCTTAGCCTGCTCCTGCGGGAAGAAGAGGCCCTGGCAGTCCATGAGGTCAGGCTCACCAGGAGAATAAGGCTCTTCCTGGCATGCTGCGAATGAGAGAGCCATCGCCGCAGCAAGAATATATTTAAATATTGTCTTCATATTCATCTTTTCTGTTTAGATTACTCCGTCCACTCCGGGAGTTTTCCGGTAGGGTCAGGATTAATCCTTCCCTCATCTATTCCCTTGTTATGCAGATATTCCGTTCTAGGTATCACGAGATTCCACTGAGGTGAACGACCTTCTACATTAAATCTTGCAGAACTTGGGAAGTTTGTTCCTGAGTAGCCTCTGATTATACCCTGGTCAAGCCTCTTGTAGTCGTAGAAGAGGATTCCTTCTCCCCAGAACTCCACCCTCTTCTGGAAAAGCATTTCCTGGATGAAGGATTCCTTTGAAATGATACCTGAACAGTCATATCTCTGACCGGACCACCTGTAGCTCATGAATTCGTCAAGCAATTTCTTTGCTGCATCCAGACCTTCGGTATGGAGTGTCGCCTCCATCTTGATGAAATACATCTCCTCGACCCTCATGAGCATACGGTCAGCAGCGCCTCCGTTTGTATAGTCCATACATGCACCGCCCATCGGACGGAACTTGAGGCTCACATAAGGTTTTGCCGAATAAAGGAAGTAATCAGCAACATTGTAGATGCCGATTGATTCATTGCCGGTCAGAGGCTCATCCGATCCGGCATACCTGTAGTTAGGGTCAGTCTTCCATGTCGTGGCATCTTCGCCAAGCCATGACCACTTTCTGAAGTCATTGTCGGAAATCCTCTCATAAGTTGCCTTGCTGATGCTCGGAAGTGCAAGGATACCGTAAGCCCAGATAGCCTCAGCAGAAAGATGAGCGACGGTCGAGATCACAGGAGCAAGGTTTTCGCTTGAGGAAGTAAGGCCCCATATCCATGAATTGTTTGAACTTCCGTTATTGAAGCCGTTCATGGAATCGTGCCACTGGCTCTCGGTCAGAGGTGTTCTTCCGCTGGTCTTGACAGCCAGGTCGGCGTATTCGGCTGCCATTCTGTAATACTTCTTTTCATTTGATGCTGCAGCCATTTCAATATAGGCGCGTGCATAGAGGCCGTACACAGCACCCAATGTAGGGAGCGAATATACGTTTACAGTAGGATCAAGAAGATCTTCCGCCATCTGAAGATCGGAAAGTATGAAATCATACATCTCCTCCCTCGAACGTCTCGGGTTATTCTTCTTGTCTTCGTCCGATGTGGCTTCGGTCACGATAGGAACAGACCATCCTTCAGCAAGGGCTTCTTCGTCGGCATTGAGATACTTGTTTGCCTTTGGCTCGTACAGACGTGCAAGGTCAAGATAGCACATTGCCCTGTAGGTATATGCCTGACCAAGGTAATTCCTGACGGCATCATCCGTCTCATCAGTAACCTCACCCACCATTCCGATGGCATTGTTGGCGGCACCGATCCATACATAATAGCACTGCCATATATAACCTGTAGTCACATATTCAGGTCCCATCGAGAGATTCGTAAGGAATCCGTTGAACCAGCTGTAACCAAGGTTTCCACCGATGGTCATATCCTCAAGCATATGCTCTGTCATAAGATGGATCGCAGAGATTCCGAAGTCGGCATGATAGCCGTATGAACCGGCATATCCGCCAGCATTGGCAGACATCATAGATGCCGGTATACCTTTTATGATAGCCTCAAGCACTGTGGCGTCATCCATCTCGTCGAGACGGTCGGAAGTCACTGATCCGCCTTTCTGAAAAGCGTCCTCAAGACAACCCGTTGAAATGAGACCGAGAAATACAAGGCCTATAATCTTTATAATGTTTATCTTCATCTTTACCGGTGTTAGAATGTGATGTTAAAACCTACAGACGCTGTCCTTACAGGTGAGTTAAGGATGTTGCTTGTACTTCCGTCATGACTCTGACGAGGATCAAGTCCTCTTCTGGCTGACCAATAGATTATGTTGTCGCAAGCGGCATAGACTCTGATCTTGCCTACGTTCATCTTCTCAGTCAGTCTTCTTGGAAGAGTATAGCCTATCTGGGCATTCTGGAAGTTGAGATAACTTGCATCGATGAGGAAACGGTCTGAAGTCGCAGCCGCATAAAGCTCATTGTAGTAGAACGCAGGAATGTCAGTATCCTTGTTTTCAGGAGTCCATGCATTGAGCATATCCTTATGGAAGTTCGCACCTTCCTTTCCTGCACTCGGAGAAGACATGTATGCCGCATAACCTGAATCGTATGCAAGTCCTCCTATCGAATATGTGAACGATGCTGCAAAATCGAATCCCTTGTATGTCAGCGATGTACCGAATCCGCCATAGAGTTCCGGAGTAGGATCACCGCAGAGGTAGTAATCCGCATCATTGTAATCCGTAACCGGAGTCTTTGTTACATTGCCGGACTCATCAGTGACATTCTTATACCACATGGCAGCACCTGTCTCCCTTTCCACTCCGGCAAACTGCCTGAGATAGAATGTCTTGAATGGAAGTCCCACACCGACATATCTGTTGCCTGACGCATATCCAGGATATCCTTCTACGTTGTCGCCGATGTTGTCAGGATGGAGATTGGTGATCTTGTTCTTGTAATGCGTGAAGTTGAAGTACACATCCCATGAGAGCTCCTGCTGACGTACGATTCCCACATTGGCAGAAAACTCGATTCCGGCATTCCTCATGTTTCCTACATTGTCCCAATATCCGTTGGAAAGACCGTTTGACGCAGAAACCGGAGTAGTGAACCACATGAGCATGTCGGTGGTAGCATTGTAGAAAAACTCCAAGGATCCGGTAACACGTCTCTTCAGCATTTCGAAATCGAAACCTGTATTGAAGTTCATCCTGGTCTCCCATGAGATTTCCTTGTTACCTATAGAACTGATGTTGAGCGACGGTGTTCCGTTCTGATTCATGAGGGAAGACACATCCACAAAGCGGTCAGAGCCGATGGAATCATTACCCTGTGATCCCACGGAAGCCTTGAACTTCAGCATGTCGATCCAGGCTGTACGAGGAAACCAGCTTTCCTGATCGAGAATCCAGCCTCCACCGAGAGACCAGAAGTTACCCCATCTGTAATCGCGATGGAAACGTGTCGATCCGTCACGACGGAATGAAGCACTTACGAAGATCCTGTTGGCGAAATCGTACTGAGCGCGTATGAAGAATCCCTCATTCTTGTATTCGCTTGACGCGGAACCTGCACTCTGGCCATCCACCACAGCACCATTCAGCTCGTCATTCTCAGGGTCGAACATCTGACTCTTCGAAGCCGATAGGCTGTATCCGTAGCTGCTGTAGTTTTCATGACCGAGAAGGACGCTGGCGTTATGAACACCCGCAAAAGTACGTGACCAGTTCAACAACTGCTGGAGGTTGATTGAGTATGTCTTTGCATGGCCCTTGGAGATGAGACCGCCCATATTGGCATACTGTCCGTAGAACTTGTTCATTATGGAAGTCGAACGGGTCTCGTCGATACCGAAACCGGCATTGAAAGTGAACTTGAAATCCTTGAGGAAACTGATCTCAGCGTATGTAGTGCCGTTGAATGCATTGCTCTTTGACGAATTGGTATCGAGCAGAGAACCCTGAACCGCGTTCGAGTTACCAAGGTAAGGACGTGTCGAACCTGCGTTCTCACCCTTTCCGTAGTCATATACCTGAAAACCGTATTTGTCAACCATCACATTTCCCATACCGTCCCTCACAAAAAGAGGATATATCGGAGCAATCTGGTTTGCTACTTCAAATATGTTCGTAGTCGATCCCGAAACGCCTTCAGAAGAGTTTCCGTTGCTCATCCTCATGTCAGTGAATCCTACATTCGCTCCGATCTTGAGCCAGTCCTTAGCCTGGTAATCAGTGCGCAGACGTGCGGTGAAACGCTGCATGTCAGAATTGTTGATGATGGCCTGATCATCCAGGTATCCGAAAGACGCAAGGATCGACGCCTTGCCGGAAGTTCCCGACACACTCAGGTTATAGTCCTGACGGATGGAAGTCCTGTATGCGGCATCAAGCCAGTTGTCAGGCTGGAGCCAATAGCCTTTACCGTCCTTCTCGACATAACGTCCGAGGGTCGCATTCGGATTAAGTTTTCCGTTCAGACCGATGAATGCCTGTCCGTCAGGGTACGAATATACAAGATAACCGAGACCGCCATTGTTGACATCACCGAGCATTGTGCCGTTGGCGGCAATATGCGCCTCATATTCAGACATGCCGTTCATTATATTGGCAAGACGGAGTGCGGAATAATACATTTCATAATACTGTCCCGGCTCAGTGATATAATCATAGTTCTGAAGCGCCTTGGTGTTGACACCCCACTTGGCGTCAATATTTATGACAGCATCCCCGTGTGTTGCCTTCTTGGTGGTGATCATGATGACACCATTCGCTCCACGAGCACCATAAAGGGCATTAGAAGCAGCATCCTTAAGCACGGTCATGGACTCGATGTCCGCAGGATTAAGGTTGTTCATATCGAAGTCGGACCCATAAGGGATACCGTCGATCACATAAAGAGGAGACGTACCGGCATTGATGGAGCCGACGCCACGGATCTGTATCGAAGGCTTGGTGCCGAGGGTACCCGATGTCGTCGTCATCTGCACGCCGGCAACCACACCTTCGAGGGCTCTGGTAGCATCCGACGCCTGCACCTTGGCGATATCATCCGACTTGACTACTGTGGCTGATCCTGTAAAGGATTCCTTTGTCGCTGTACCGAAGGCTACGACGATGGTCTCCTCGATAGCTTCAGTGTCGGGAGCCAGCATCACATCGTGCTGGGTCTTGCCCGCAACAGGCACTTCCACGGTGACATATCCGATTGAAGAGAAGATGAGGACTCCGTCAGACGGAACATCGATGGAATAGTATCCGTCCAGGTCCGTACTTGCTCCTGTCATCGTTCCCTTTACC
>JAFUQW010000073.1 GCA_017472115.1 Bacteroidales bacterium
CCCATGAAGGGCTGTATTTTTATAGAGAATCTGTCGTTGCCTTCCGCCTCAGTATGTCGGTTCTGCGCCGCTGCGCCAAAAGAAAATGCCGCTGTCACCGACAGCAGCATGATAACACGTTCTAACCTGTTCAATTTCTACTCTGTCTAAAATTACCGCGGTCATAGATGCTTCCTTATCCGGAAACGTTGCATCCATCGGGCGAAATTTCAGACTTTTCGACAATAATGAACTGCTGCATTCTCATCAATCAGTCATGATGTGTTTTCAAACAGACTTAAGCCTTAAAGGCTTTTCCTCCTTGCAGTTCGGCAGTATCCAACAAGTTTAATTCCGCTATCACAAGCTTCGTCGGTTTTTCTGTTTCGGAGAAAAATTTAAACAGTTTCTTGCTTTTCGTAGATTTTTTAAAATTTTTACAAGACAAACAGCATGATTGTCGGAAGTATTGACGTATTTTTGTAAAATGAACACAAACAAGAGAATACTTATCACGGGAGCCGGCGGATTTGTCGGCAGCCGTATTGCAAAGGCTATGCAGGGGGATTATGAGATACTAACTCCCGGGCATAAGGAGCTTGACATAACTTCAGAGAATGATATCGATGAGTTTATCAGAAAGACCGAGCCGGATGTAATCCTGCATCTTGCAGCACTTTCAAACACAGGTTATTGCGAGGAGCATCCTGAAGAAAGTTTCCTGGTCAATGTCACAGGCGTGGAAAACATTGCAAAAGCCGCAGCAAGACACGGCTCCAAAATGGTATTCTTCTCATCAGACCAGATCTACAACGGAAACAAGGAAAGCGGACTCCTGAGCGAAGAAGTTCCGGTCGCTCCGGAAAACCACTACGGAAGGCATAAATTGCTCGCCGAGGAACGGGCCATGAACATCTGCAGCGACTGCGTTGCATTGCGTGCCACATGGATGTACGATGCCGAGATACCCGGGATGAAGACTCACAATAACTTTGTCCTGAATTTCAGGAATGCCCTCAAGAACGGAAACATACTGCGCTTTGCGACAAGAGAATACCGCGGAATAACATGGATTGAAGAGGTGGTGAAAAACATTCCATACACCTTCGACCTTCCGCGAGGAGTCTATAATTTCGGCGCGGAAAATCATCTGAACACCTATGAGACAGCATTGGAATACGCCAGACTGTCAGGAATCGATCCCAACGAAACAATCATAGCGGACACCGAAAGATTTCCGGAACACATCAGGAACATCTCCATCTCCATGAAAAAGGCTTATGAAGCATCAGACGGCAGAATCTGCTTCAAGAACACCATCGACGGGCTGGAGGCTTTCGAACAGTCAATAAAGCGCAGGTGATCAGTTGTTTCCCATCAGATAGACTTTCATGAAATCGTTCAGGTCTCCGTCCAGGACACCCTGAGTGTCAGAAGTCTCATGTCCGGTACGCAGGTCCTTGACCATCTTGTAAGGATGAAGGACATAGCTCCTGATCTGGGAGCCCCACTCGATCTTCTTCTTCTGGCCTTCGAGTTCGGCCTGTTTCTCCTGACGTTTCTTGAGTTCGATGTCATACAGACGCGACTTGAGGATACGGAGGGCGTTCTGTCTGTTGTCAAGCTGAGAACGTGTCTCGGTGTTCTCGACAACGATTCCTGAAGGAATATGCCTTACACGGACTCCTGTCTCCACCTTGTTGACATTCTGTCCGCCTGCACCGCTCGAACGGTATGTATCCCACTCAAGGTCTCCGGCATTGATCTCTATCTCGATGCTGTCATCGACCAGCGGATAGACGAACACAGAAGAAAAAGTGGTCTGACGCTTGCCCTGTGCATTGAAAGGAGAAATACGAACAAGACGGTGGACACCGCTCTCAGCCTTGAGATAGCCGAAGGCATAGTCACCTTCCACCTGCATCGTTACAGACTTTATTCCGGCATCCTCGCCTTCGAGTTCATCAGTGATCGTGACCTTGTAGCCGTTACGCTCCGCCCAACGTATATACATCCTCATGAGCATCGACGACCAGTCATTGGCTTCCGTACCTCCGGCACCTGAATTTATGGTAAGGACAGCTCCCAGATTGTCACCCTCCTCACCAAGCATATTCCTTAGCTCCAGAGCTTCAACCTCCCCGACTACGGCCTTGTAGGCCTCCTCCAGCTCCGCTACTTCATCAGTCTCGGCATCATCACCGGCACCGGAAAGGCTCTCCTTCGCAAAATCATAAAGTACCTGAAGGTCTTCTACTCCGGACGACACCTTATCAAAACCGGTCACCCAGAATTTCACTCCGGAAAGTTCCTTCAGAAACTTTTCCGCTTCTTTGGGATCATCCCAGAAATCCGAAGCCAATGTCCTCTCCTGCTTCTGCGCCACTTCCGCACGCTTTGCCTCAACACCAATGCACTTTCCGAGCACATCCACACGCTGCTGCAATGCCTTTATCTGTTCCGTAGTTATCATTTCCCTAATATTTTGGCCTCATGGCCGATAAAACACACAAAGATAGTGATAATTTATGTATATTTGCATACAAGCAAATTTATTAAGCTATGATTAACCCTGTCTATTCAGCAGCAGCTGACCGTTATGAAAACGGCATGAAATACCGCAGATGCGGCAAAAGCGGCATCAGACTTCCGGAAATTTCCCTCGGACTATGGCAGAACTTCGGCGACACAGCCCCTCTGTCAAGAAGCCGTGAAATACTTCTCCACGCCTTTGACAACGGAATATGCCATTTCGACCTTGCCAACAATTACGGCCCGTCCTATGGCAGTGCCGAAGCGACATTCGGAAAGGTAATGCAGAGCGATCTCCGCCCCTACAGAGACGAACTCTTCATTTCCACAAAGGCAGGATATGACATGTGGCCGGGACCTTACGGTAATCTCGGTTCGCGCAAATATCTGATGAGCAGCCTCGACCAGAGCCTCAAGAGGATGAACCTCGACTATGTTGACATATTCTACTCCCACCGCTTTGATCCCGAGACGCCGCTTCAGGAGACTATGCAGGCACTCGTTGACATAGTCCGCAGCGGCAAGGCCCTATATGCAGGCATCTCGAATTACCCTGAGAAGGCTGCAGATTTTGCTTTCGAATATCTGCGTGAGCATGATGTGCCATGCCTTCTGCATCAGGTGAAGTACAACATGCTGCACCGGAATCCTGAAAACGAAGGTATTCTGAGACAAGCAAAGAAAGAAGGATCCGGATTCATAGCATTCTCCCCTCTTGCTCAGGGATTGCTCACCGACAGGTACCTTGAAGGAATCCCTGCAGACTCCAGGGCGGCACGCAATTTCTCACTCAAGAAAGACACTCTGACTCCTGAACTGATAGACAAGCTCAGGCAACTGAACGCGTTAGCGGCAGAAAGAGGTCAGGACCTTGCTCAGATGGCGCTGGCATGGGTACTCAAAGACGATCTGGTGACATCTGTGATCGTGGGTGCGAGCAGCATGGAACAGCTAAGAAAGAATCTGCAGGCGATAAGAAACACATCCTTCAGCGATGAGGAAAAGAAAATAATTGACAGTCTTACCAGATGATAGGAATTTTTGACTCGGGTGTCGGCGGACTGTCGGTATTCAGGGAGATCAGAAAGGTTCTGCCTGATGAGCGCTATGTCTATTTCTCTGACAATGCTCATTGCCCGTATGGAGAAAAGACACGCGAGTACATAATAGACAGAGCTTGTGCCATCACCGATTTCCTTCTGGCAAAGGGGGCAGAAATAATTGTTGTCGCATGCAACACTGCGACAGCTGCAGCTATAGCTGAGCTACGGGAAAGATACGACGTCCCTTTCATCGGGATGGAACCGGCAGTCAAGCCTGCAGCTTCATGCACAAAGACAGGAGTCGTTGGAGTCCTGGCGACTGCCGGCACGTTGAAAGCCGACAAATATCTCACTACAAGAGGGAAATATGCCGAGGAAGTCAGATTCGTGGAACATGTTGGAGAAGGATTTGTAGAGCTTGTCGAAAATGACAACACGACAGGTGCCGAGGCTGAGAATGTTGTCGGAAATAGTCTCATTCCCCTTCTGGAAGCCGGTGCAGACACGATTGTGCTCGGATGCACGCATTATCCGTTCCTTTCCGATACAATCCTCAAAGTCGCATCAGAACATTTCCCTGACCAGACAATATCCGTGATCGACCCTGCTCCTGCTGTCGCACGTCACCTTCTGGATGTCATGACTTCGGAAGGACTCATCAGGAATGACGGTTTCCGGATCGAGCTTCATTCATCAGGAGACGACACATCATTGACACAACTATTAAAGAAAATCGGCTGACCCTTTCGAGTCAGCCATTTATGTGAGATTCTGTCAATACATCTGTCCGAGAACTTCAAAGTAAGGAACGCCTTCCACCACAACCAGTCTATAGACTGTGTCTTCGTATCTGTAATATTCCCTGCCGTCTATCCTCACCTTCCGCAAATCTTCAGGAAGTCTGTCGATAAGTGCACCTGCAGGCGGATCGATTTCGTAATAGGTACCGCGGTCTGTGATCACGTAGAATACGCCATCTTCATAGAAATAATCTACATCATCCCGAAGTACAGCCCTTGAAAGTCTCAGATTGTCGGTATAGACATTTATCGCAAATACTGCTCCGAATGCCGGACGATAGATAGGTCTCGGTGCGACTATAGGTCTTGGCCTTGGTCTTGGTGGTCTTGCCGGTACGATATCCGGTCTGCCCGGCCTGTATTTGTCCGGTCTTGGAGCCGGTCTTTGCGGACCCTCTGGCCTGCCCGGTCTGTCAGGTCTCACCGCAGGCTTCTGCGGCTGAGGTTTTCCCGGTTTGACCGCAGGCTTCTGCGGCTGCGGCTTATCTGGCTTTGCAGAAGGCTTCTGCGGCTGAGGTCTGGTTGCCGGAGGTCTGGAAGCCGGGGTTGCACGGGTAACCTTCTTGGATTTCTCAGAATCAGGTTTAGTCACGCTGGTCTTATCACTCTTCCTCACGGTTCTCGACGCCTGGGCAGCAGCCTCAGATGAGAACGCCATCAATGCCAACCCTGTCAGCATCGCGGCCATTGTTGTTCTGATTGATCCCATAATATGATTGTTTTAGTTAAACATATCTTCGCTCAAGAATGAGCCGAAGCTTTTAATTTAATAAAGGTGATATTTTTGCGACAATGCGCGGAATGACTTTTCGTCCTTCCGCCAATATTCCTTGATATCTGCAAAATTATATCCTTTGCTGAATACCTCTCTAACATAATCCGTGCCACATACCTTATCGAAGAGTCCGACACCATTGGCAACCTCGAAGGCCTTCTTATCAGGATAGAGTTCCGCAAGTGCCTGCATCACATAGAATTGCAGTTCTGTCAGACGAGCCTTTCCGTAGTCAGTAAAGAAGAACTGCACGCCTGCAGTCAGCTGGCCTTTGAGGCTTCCCGAGATAGGGGTATAATATATAGTCCTGAAAGAGATGCCCGGCAGACGGTAGCTGTCGAGCCTTTCCTTCAAAGCCACAGGATCTATCCACGGAGCTCCGAAAATCTGGAACGGTAAGGTATAGCCGACTCCGATGTTGAGAAAGCCATATAGCTCGCCGCATATTCCTGACGAGACATAATAAAGCGGAGAGTCCTTGAAAGGAATATTAGGAGACGGGAGCACCCAAGGCAGCCCCGTATCTTCATAAAGCATATCGCGTGTCCATCCTTCCATAGGCACTACGGTCAGACGGCATTTCGACGGAGCCTGGTCGCCGAGCTGCCCCCGATTCAGGCCTTCTTCATTTATCAGCATCGCGAGTTCACCGACAGTAAGTCCGTATATGTACGGGATCCTGTACTGACTGACAAAAGAGTTGAAAGGCCTCTCCACATAGCATCCTTCAATCTTTTTTCCACCCAGAGGATTTGGCCTGTCGAGAACCATGACCTCGATACCTTTGTCGGCACAGGCTTCCATCACGAGACCAAGAGTGCTGATGAATGTATAGGATCGCGCACCTACATCCTGGATGTCATAAACCATGACATCAATTCCTTCAAGCATTTCGGGAGCAGGCTTGCGGGTCGAACCATAAAGTGAATATACAGGCAGACCTGTTGCGGAATCAATGGTATCGGACACCTTGCCTCCGGCATATACATCTCCACGCACACCGTGTTCCGGGCCGTAAAGTGCCACCAGTTCCACGCCAGGAGCATTAAAAAGTATGTCTATCGTCGAATTGAGGTGACGATCGACACCGCTCGGATTGGTCACAAGACCCACACGGCGGCCTTTCAGGCCTTCAAATCCACGGTCACGCAGCACTTCTATACCGGTCTTTACAGCTGGCTCTGCAACACAAGCCGTCCCGTTGGAAATCAGGGCGGCAAGGCAAACGAACAATAGGGCTATCTTCTTCATTCTTATAGATTTACAACCTTTCCGGCAAACAGGATATTATCATTTGTCTTGTCTGCAATCACAAACATATATGGTCTGTCAACCGTCATTTCCACCGGTGCGGCTTCAGGACGAGCTGATGTGAGACGGATCTGTGCAGCAGTGACTGCAGCCGCCTCCGTACCCTTCTCAGTGATGTCGATATAGCATTTCTGCTTCACCTGATCGAGGACAAGAGGTCCCATTGCAGCTATTCCCTTGAAGTCGGCGGCTGATGTGAATGCTGACTTTATGCCCATGCTCTGAAGTGCAGGATTGAGGATAAGAGATGTCTCGACCTTGGCCTTAGGCATCTTGAACTTCACCTGACGAGGTGCGAACATTCCCATGGCGGTATTATATACGGACTCGCCGACGTATGGCATGAAAGAATCGATGTCCATCCCCTTCGGAGGAAGTATCACATACATCGAATAACGGCTGCCGGCATATGGAAGTTCCACCATCTGGCATCCCTGATACTCGGCGTAGTTCATCCTGTCGTTACGGTTCATCATCCGGACCTTGGAAGTCTTGGTAAGACCATGGAAATCAGCCTCTTTCGTCAGTTTCTCCGAGAACTCGTCCTCCCATGGAGCATTGAAATAGAGAGCGTTCACCAGAACCATCACCATGCCCGGTCCCAGACGGTCGATGATCTCAGTGATCTTGCCGTTGGTGTTCTCCGCGCACCAGTTGTTTATGGCCTTGACCGTAGCCGGATCGGCAAAGCTGAGCGAAGTGATGAATGCATCGAAATCCTTCTGGAGAAGATTCACATAGCTGTTCCTGATGCTGAAGTCGTCATCTACCCACACCGAATTTGCCGACTTTACTGTAAGAGTATCGTTGTTCCCGAGGTCCTCGGCCTTGAATATGCATCCGTTCAGAGCATTGTCGAATTCGACTCTGGTCTCCCCCTCAGCTCCTTCCGCCAGCATGGAAAGCGCCACTCCGGCGCTGTATGGAGACACAACGACATTCTCCCCTTTTTCTGTTATTGCATTTGCGCTTTTGAAGAATGACAGAGCAAAGCCGGTCTTTGAGCCCTGAGAAGGTGCTTCAGGCTCGGAGCCGCATGAAACCATGGCTACAATAGCCGCTGCTGATAAAATGATTCGTTTCATAATAATTATTTCTTTCCGTATTCGGGATCCACCTTGAGCAGGAAGGTCACAAGTACCGTCACAAGGCAGCAGATCATAACAAAGCCGAAGAAGTGAACATAACCTATCGCCTCCTGGATATATCCTGCCACCATACCCGGAAGCATCATGCTCATGGCCATGAATGCAGTACATAGCGAATAGTGTGCCGTTTTGAATTCACCCTCCGAGAAGTAGATCAGATAAAGCATATAAGCCGTGAAGCCGAAACCGTATCCGAACTGGTCCAGAGCCACGCAGGAGCCTATTATCCAGATGTTTTCAGGCTGGAAGGCCGCAAGGAAGACAAACGAAAGGCATGGCAGGGTCAGGCTGAGGGCCATAGGCCAGAGCGAGCGCTTGAGTCCCCACTTCGAGGCCGCTATTCCACCTAGGATTCCTCCGACCGTCAGCGCCGCCACTCCTATCGTTCCATATATGAGTCCTACCGATTCCGTTGAAAGGCCGAGACCTCCTTCAGCCATAGAGTCGAGAAGGAAAGGATTCATCATCTTCACGAGGAAGGCCTCCGGAAGCCTGTACAGAAGCATGAAAAGCATGGCTATCAGGACATTCTTCTTGCTGAAGAAGGTCACGAAAGTACGTCCGAATTCGCGGAATATCTCCTTCACGGAAGACTTGCCTTCAGCAAGTCTCGGAGCATCTGCAGCAGGCTTCGGCAGCGCGAATGTATGCCAGATCGTAATGGCCGCGAAAAGCACTGCCGATATAAGCAAGGTTATAGTCCATGCCTGAGGAATGTCTCCGAGGCGTCTTTCGAGAACTCCGGCAATGACGACAAGGACGCCCTGGCCGAAGATGGATGAAAGACGGTAGAAGGTACTTCGGATGCCTACAAAGAGGCTCTGGTCCTTCTGTCCGAGGGCGAGCATATAGAATCCGTCTGCAGCTATGTCGTGGGTTGCAGATGCAAAGGCTGTGATCCAGAACAGGACAAGAGTCGCGGTAAACAGGGACACATCCGTACTACCCTCGGCAATGACCTCGGCCGAAGGATGAGGAAGCGCGAAGGCTACGGCAGCAAAGGCAACCGACATCAGCACCTGCATTGCCGTTATCCACCAGCGCTTTGTCCTGATGATGTCCACGAAAGGACTCCAAAGGGGCTTTATCACCCACGGAAGATAAAGAAGGCTGGTGAACATGGCCATATCACCTTTGGACATACCCATGTTCGTGAACATGATCACCGATATGTTGTTCACTATGAAATATGGTATCCCTTCCGCAAAATACAGAGTGGGTATCCACCACCAGGGATTTGTTCTTGTCGTCATTCTGAGTGGTTTATTACTGTTCCCGGATAATAATGGTTCAATATCTCCTTATATGTATAGCCTTGCGAGGCCATTACCGCGGCACCTATCTGGCAGAGGCCGACACCGTGGCCCCATCCTTTGCCGTGAAGAATGATCTTATCCTTTGTCATTTCTATTTCAAAAGCCGAACTCTTGAGATGGCTCTCCGAAAGTATCTTTCTGATCTCCAGTTCCTTGCCGACGATCAGAGTCTTTTCCGTCCCCGTGATCTTCAGTTTGCATATCCTTCCGGAGTCCCCTCTTTCAAGGGCCTCCATCGACCTGATCCTGCCGATACGGTGTCCGCTTCTGCGTGACACAAGTTCAGAAAGCCCGTCGATGTCATATTCCTGCGTCCATCTGTAGAAATCCACGGTCTCCTGATCGTAGTTGTTAAGTACCTGACCCAGGATTTCCTTGTCCCGGGTGTCACAGAAACATTTCTGATCCGGATCGTGACCCGGAGCATCAGAAAGAGGGACCAGATAACCGTAGTCCTTATCCTCCCAGCATACGGAGAATCTTTCCATCACGCCGCCGCAGCATTTGGAGAAACGTGTATCGCAAAGTTCTCCGTCATAGGTCAGGACCTGTCCCCAGGTGCTGTCAATGGCCTTGCGAACGGTCTTGCCGGTAGCACGGGTAAGGCCCTGATACCTCTGGCAATGATCGTCGGCACACACATCGAAGAGATGATGGTCGTCATGGTCATACCATTTCACATATTCCACGACATCAGCCTCATCGGTCTCTGTCTGACGGTGGAGGTGCGAATCAAGGTCAGACACAAGGGACGGAACATCACAGACTCCTTCAGGAATCTCCGCATGGCGTTCCTTTCGCGACGATGCTATCTGGGCCATGACCCATGAGCGGGAAATGACGGCATGAGCCTTAAGGAATTCTTCTGAAGCGGTCGCGCTCATCTCCGATGATATTACGCTCAGCAGATAATCCTCCACTCCTACGACATTTACTGCAATCAGTTGACCTTTGTCAACTATTATCTTCAGAGCACCGGCAAATTTCTGATTCTCCTTGCGTTCCCAATGGAAGTTGACTCCGATCGTCACTCCGTAAAGGGCAAACGACGGCTCTGCGAACATTGTGGAAGGGGTCTGGGCCCCGAAGTACAATTCATCGTAAAGGGCTCCGTCATACTCGATCTTTCCTTCGCGAAGGATAGCCTTGCGAGGGCCTGCACCGTCGGTAAGTATCTCGAACTCTATTTCTTTTCCCGACATGATGCCGACCTCAAGAACAGGCTGGGTGCGGGTAAGCCTGTTGACTATCTCTGCTTCCTCTTCTTCTGTTATAGAGACCTCACGAACCATTTCAGAGAGCAGTTCCGGTGTAATCTTTTCGTATTCCTCCTTGACAGGAACGATGAATACGCCTCCCATATCCGCACATCCCGGACTCATGGTAAGATGATCCGGACCGTCCGAGAAATAATGATGCGAACGATGTCTGCTTCGGAAAATCACTATCGAGCGGAACTCCCCGTCCTTCCAGTAGGTAAAGAGGTTGAAAAGAGGTTCCTTTTCGCCTTCCGGAATTTCAGCACAGTCCAGGAGTCTGTAGAAGATCTTTGCAGCGGACTTGGCGGTTTCGGCCTTTATGACAAAGACTCCAGTTGTAAATCGTTTGTAATGATATAGGTTTGCGTCCTGCTCGGATGTCAGATACTGCAGGATGTCATTCTGAGCGCACTCACTGTCATTCTGAGCACACTCACTGTCATTCTGAGCACAAGCGAAGAATCTCTCCACATCCTCCTGAAGCGGGATCAGCCCTTTCGGAGCCGCCTGGAAATGATGATGGTCAGGCGCAGAGGCTCCGCTCTTCGGCCCGTTGTAGAAGAATGTGAAACCATCATATTTGCGGGCCAGATCCAACATATCCACATACCTCTTCCAGATCGACTGGTCTGTGTGCCTGTTCATGGCAATGACCAGATGGTCAGGAAATATAGGATAAGGATTTACGAGAATATGATATTTCTTTCCCTTCCTGCCATCGAACTTGAGCATTATCTGCTCTGCCGGGCGGTTATCCCTGCACAGAAAGCATCTGCGCGCAGCGATCTCCTCTTTGCTGAGCTTTGCTGCAGATGATATCATCCTCGCCGGATTGAACTGCAGCTTCACTTTCAGTCCTCCCACCTCGACTTCTCTGACCAGCACATTCTTCAATGCGCGGAAGTTGTCACAGGCAAGAGGCCAGCGTGACAGCTGGTCTCCTACAAACTTATATATCGATTTATTATTATTCATTCCTGTCTCCATTCATTGCGATACGTGCCTCGAGCTCCCA
>JAFUQW010000010.1 GCA_017472115.1 Bacteroidales bacterium
ATATCGCTGAAATGATGATGAGTATATATTCTACCATGATTTTTCCTCCTGTATTTACTCAGCCTTCTTAGAAGTCAGTTTTCTGAATATCACTATGAGATAGCCCAGGGCTATGAACGCTCCCGGAGCAAGCACGAATGCAAGGATACCGTCACCTTCGATGAACTTGAAGCCGAAAGCAGATCCGCTTCCGAGAATCTCACGGACAAGTCCGAGAAGAGTGAGCGAGCAGGTGAATCCGAGACCTATGCCGATGCCGTCGAGAGCAGAGTCGATGACTCCGTTCTTGTTGGCAAATGCCTCCGCACGTCCGAGAACGATGCAGTTCACCACGATGAGCGGGATGAAGAGACCGAGAGTCTCATAGATGTCCGGAACGTATGCCTGCATCACGAACTGGAGCAGGGTCACGAAAGTCGCGATCACAACGATATACGAAGGAATGCGTACCTTGTCAGGAATGTAGGCTGCTATCGCAGATATCACCATGTTGGAAAGTATGAGGACGAACATTGTGGCAAGTCCCATGCTCATACCGTTGATGGCCGAAGTGGTTGTGGCCAGTGTAGGACACATACCGAGAAGGAGGACGAATGTAGGGTTCTCCTTGATCAGGCCTTTAGTTATAAGTTGCAGTTTTCCCATTTTCTGTTCCTCCATTACTCATTATCCTTTGCTGAAGTTGCTCCTGTCGAAGAATCGATCAGCATAGGGGTGCCGGCGATCGCCGCATATACATTTACTGCAAGCGCAAGGCCGTCAGCATATGCACGAGAAGTGATGGTTGATGCTGTGATGGCATCCACGTCACCACCGTCCTTCTTCACGGAAAGCTTCTTCTGTGAAGGATCGAAACCCTTGAACTGCTCTGAGAACGCAGGCTCGACACATTTTGCGCCAAGACCAGGAGTCTCAGCCTGCGAGAGCACCTTGGTGTTGCAGATCACGCCGTTGCGGTCGAAGCCCACCTTGATTGCGATAGGGCCACCGAAGCCGACAGGGCTCACGTTGATCGCGCATCCTACCACTTCACCCTTCTCGTCATAAGCAAGATTGTAGGCATATGATGCACCTTCGTAATCGACTGTCCTTTCCTCTTCGATAGTGACTGCTGTCTCAGGAAGCACTTCCTTGATGGCAGCCTCGTTCTTTGCCGCTGCAGCCGCTGCGATAGGCTCCGCTGTAAGAGCATAGACTCCTGCCAGAAGAGCAGAGCATACGAGACAGATGGCGAGCAGACAAAGGCTCATGTTCTTGAATGTTGACTGTACTGCCATGACCTTTTACCTCCCGTATTTTTTAGCGTGGCACACCTTGTTGATGAGCGGAACCACAGAGTTCATGATAAGGATGGCGAAGGAAACTCCTTCAGGATATGCTCCGAAGTAACGGATGAGCATTGTGATCACACCGATGCCGACTCCATAGATGATGCCTCCGAGGTTGCTCATCGGCGAAGTCACATAGTCGGTAGCCATGAACACTGAACCGAGGAGGAGACCACCTGTAAGGAGGTTGAATACAGGATCTGTAAACTGCTCAGGGTTGATTCCCCAGAAGATTCCGGAGAAGATCGCCACTGTAGCAAGGATCGAAAGCGTAATGTAAGGACGGATGACCTTGCGGACAAGGAGATACACGAATCCGATGAGGATGGCGATCGCCGAAAGCTCACCGGCAGAACCTCCGATGTTGTAGAAGAGCATGTCCATGTAGTCAAGTCCCTCGATCGCTGCCACGCCGCCCTCCTTTGCGAGTCCGAGAGGAGTCGCACCTGAAAGAGCGTCAAGTCCGCCGCCGACAAAGCCCTGAGGTCTTGTCCAGTCGGTCATGTAGGTAGGGAACGAGATGAGGAGGAACACTCGGCCTGCGATTGCAGGGTTGAAGAGGTTCTGTCCGAGACCTCCGAATGTCATCTTCGCAACTCCGATTGCGAATACGGCACCGATGAACACCACCCACCAAGGTGTGGTCGAAGGAAGATTGAGCGCAAGAAGGATACCGGTAACGACAGCCGACATGTCACAGATGGTGCAGGTCTTCTTGAGCAGATATTTGGTGATGAGGAACTCCAGCAGCACGCATGAAGCCACACTTACGCCAAGTACAAGCAGCTCCGACCATCCGTAGAAGAGGATGGAAACGATCACTGCCGGAATCATGGCAATCACTACATCCCTCATCAAAGACTTCGTGGATGTCTTTGTATGAAGATGCGGTGACGGTGAAACTAAAAGTTTTTCCATTTTATTTTTATTTCTGCGTTTTTAGTTATCAATTGGCGTGGGAGGGATTCAGTTTTTTACTTCTGCCCCCTGCCTCGAATAATTCTGATGACGTCGCCCTTAGCGATGCGGATGATGTCCAGCAGAGGAATGTTTGCAGGACAGCTGTAAAGACAGCAACCGCACTCGATGCAATCCTGAACGGCATTCTCCTCAAGCTCGTCCGTCATGTTGTTGCGGGCGTACTTCTGAAGGAGGAACGGCTCAAGACCCATAGGACATGCCTCGGCACACTTGCCGCAACGGATGCAGGCCGACTCCACTCCACGCACTGTCTGCTCAGCTGTCAGATAGAGAAGGGATGAAGAACCCTTCACTGTGGTAGCGTCGAGATTGGCGATCGCCTTACCCATCATAGGACCACCGCTGATGATCTTGGAAGCCTATTCCGGAACACCGCCGGCATATTCAGCTATATAAGAAAGCGGCATACCGATACGGAACTTGTAGTTGTGCTGCTTCTCCATAGGGAGGCAGTCGCCTGTCACGGTGAGCACATTGGTCACAAGCGGCATGTTCTTCTGCACAGCCTCATATACTGCAAGCGACGTCGCCACATTCTGAACCACGGCACCGACATCGATAGGAAGTCCCATGGACTTCACCTGACGGCCCATCACAGCGTCGATGAGCTGCTTCTCACCGCCCTGCGGATACTTCTTCTTGAGAGTCATCACAGAGATTCCGTCATAACCCTTGACTGATGCCTGGAGTTCAGCCACGGCAGCGGTCATGGCTGCAATAGCCTCCGGCTTGTTCTCCTCGATACCGATAACGGTCCTGCAACCGCCGAGGACCTGCTTCATGATTGCAGCTCCAACCACGATTTCCTTGCTTCTCTCGATCATGATGCGGTTGTCGGAAGTAAGATAAGGCTCACACTCGGCACCGTTGAGGATAAGGCACTCGGCCACCTTGCCCGGAGGAGGACAGAGCTTCACGTGTGCAGGGAAGGTCGCACCTCCGAGACCTACGACACCGTTAAGCTTGATCTTCTCGAGAATGGCCTTGTTGTCTTCAGGAATTTCTGTCACGAGGGTGTCGCTGAGGTCGATGCCTTCAGCCCACTCGTCACCCTCGACATCAATCTCGATGTGAGTCATATTGTTGCCGGCCAGGTCCTTGCGAGGCCCGATGGACTTCACTGTACCTGAAACCGATGAATGTACGTATGCTGAAATGAATCCCGCAGGCTCGGCAATCACCTGACCTGCCTTCACCTTGTCACCAACAGCCACGACCGGAGTCGCAGGCGCACCGAGATGCTGGGCCACAGAGATGAACACTTTTGAAGGAACCGGAAGAACTTCGATCTTGCAGTCCTTTGAAATCTTGCTGTCATGCGGATGGATACCGCCGATTGAAAAGGTCTTTAACATGGTCTATTCCTCCTTTGGTTTCACTACAGGGAAATTGACGGCATGGATGGCACCTGTAGGGCACTCAGCCACACATTTCTTGCAGAGCTTGCACTTTGTGAAGTCGATGTAAGCGAGATTGTTCTCGACTGTAATCGCCTCGAACGGACATGCCTTCGCACACTTGCCGCAGCCGATACATGCAGCCTTGCATGCCTTGCGTGCGACAGCACCTTTGTCCTTGTTGACGCATGAGACGAACACGCGCATGTTCCTGCGTCCCTTGTTGCGAAGCTCTATGACATTCTTAGGACATGCCTTCACACATGCTCCGCAGGCCGTACATTTCTCTTCGTCAACCACAGGAAGGCCTGTAGCAGGATCCATCGTGATGGCGCCGAACTGACAGGCTGCCACACAGTCGCCACATCCGAGACATCCGAAAGAACAGCCGGTGTCACCGCTGTAAAGGGCAGCCTTCACGCGGCAAGACTGATAACCGCCGTACTCGTTGGTGCGAGGGCGGTTCTCACAAGTTCCGTTGCAGCGTACCACAGCGACCATAGGTTCCTTGACGGCGACCTCGACACCGAGCACGGCAGCAACCTTCTGCATACCTTCATTACCTCCTACAGGACAGAAGCATTTGTCCAGATTCGGAGACGACTCGACGCAGAACTGAGCGAAAGCACGGCAACCGGCCTGTCCGCAGCCGCCGCAGTTTGCACCGGGCAAGACCTTCTCGACCTCGTCGATCCTCGGATCCTCCTCCACCTTGAACTTTTCAGCCACAAAATAGAGAACCACCGCCAGAACCACACCGAGAACGGTAAGGATTGCAATAGTCCAGATAATTGTTGTTGTCATTATAATTGTTGTTTAATTTAGTTGTTCTTGAGATTTCTCGATCCGGCCTGCGGCCTTCGCTCGAAACTACAATCAGGCTATATAAAATACAAATTCATCCGACAGCCTGTCCCTGAAAAGCCAGATGCCGAAATAGTATAATGCGACTCCGGCTATCGAAACCAGGCCTGTCATATACTCCTTTTCGAAAACCGCAGACAAAGATAATATTAAAATCAATAGAATGACCAATGGAATCACATAAGATATCCACACAGCTTTCAACCCCATGGTCATCTTTGTCTTGACGGTCACTTCGTCACCCACTGCCCTCAGAGTATATGGATCTGTAGGCACCATGATGATCTTGTCCTCATCCTCCGACATTCCGCAAAGTCCCTTTGCGTGGCACGAAGAGCATGCAGACGAGACTGTTATCTCAACAGTCGTGAAATCCGGAGTGATCTCTACGATCCTTCCCGGATGTGTTATCTCGTTCTTTTTAGCCATTATTTCTTTTCTGTATAAGGTTCGATCAATGCAGTGAAAGGATGCTTGAGACCTGAATATTCCTGAAGCCTTCCCGCTCCCACACCCACGAGGATAGGAGCCTCGAAGCAAACCGGCACCCTGTTATCGTCATCCGACACCCAGATCATCATGTCTGTCTCGCCTGTGAATATTTCTCCGGCTACAAGCTTTGCCGCGAACTTTATGGTCCTGACCTTGCCAAGTCCCTTCACATCGATGGTCTCACGGCCGTGGAGAATGAAATAGACATGATATATCTCGTCGTCGATAGCAAAGGTCATCGGGTATTTTCTGCCAGGCTCGACCACATCGAAATCCATGTTCCTCGCATAGAAGAACAATGCCGGAAGGTCGAAGGTACATGGATCCAGAGGCAGTTCCAGCTGCCTGCGTCCCTTGCCCCTGCTGCTGGAATACACATCTGCAGCGATATGAGGTTCTGCTGCACTCCAGTCATAGACATATTCATTGGTAGCCCGGTACCTGCCTTCACGTGTGTCACGGGTAAATTTCAAAGGCCTGAGACCATCTCGTGTGAACCATGCCTGGAAATCTTCCCTTATCTTGAAGAAGAAGTCATAAAGCCTTGTCGTCCTTCCGTCAACCTTCACATGAAAGACATCATGCCCGTTCAAGGTCTGGGAATCGAGACTTACGGTAGCTGTGGCCACATCCGAACGTATCGCTCCCCATTCGTAATGAAGCGTGAAATGGAGACGCTCACCGGCCTGATAAGCAAGTTCTTTCTCAGCAACGGTCTTAACAGGAATACATGAAGACTTCTTATGGGCATCAACCTGATTCTCCTGTGCGTGCAGAGCAGTGGAAACCGTCAGCACGGACAGGAGAACCGTCATTATCTTTATTATAACATTCATCTCATTCGTCTTTCACGGATCAGAATTCGTCATTCGCTCCGAAATCATCATTCATGGCCGAGCCTACAGGCATCGCATCCGCCTGACTGACAAGACTTTCCTGGTCATCAACGAAACGCACCTCATCTGCACGGAAACGCATATCGATATCCGCAATCGCGCCGTTTCTGTGCTTTGCGATGATGATCTGAGTCCTTCCCACATCATCCGGATTCTCAGAAAGTCCCTGATAGTCATATCGGTGAATGAAGATCACCATATCCGCATCCTGCTCGATGGAACCTGACTCACGAAGGTCGCTCAACTGAGGACGGCGGTTGCTTCCCTGACGGTTTTCCGACTGACGCGAAAGCTGCGACAGGGCGATGATAGGCACATTCATCTCCTTGGCCGTGGCCTTGAGGGTACGGGAAATGGCAGCGACCTCCTGCTCACGCATTCCGCGGAGCTCCGCCGGTCCCTGCATCAGCTGAAGATAATCGACTACAATCAGACGTACACCTTTCTGTTTCACCAGTTTCTTGACCTTGGAGCGGAACTCCATCACAGGAAGCGACGGAGTATCGTCAATATAAATCGGAGCCTTGGCAAGCCTCTTGAGCTGGATATCAAGCTGTTCCCATTCATATGGAAGCAGTTTCACTCCACCCTTGATCTTATCCGCACTCAGACGGGTCTCAGACACCATCATACGCTTTGCGAGCTGGATGGCCGGCATTTCAAGGGAAAAGAAGGCCACAGGCATATTGAAGTCAACTGCTGCATTACGCGCAATGTTGAGCACAAAGGCAGTCTTACCGACAGACGGGCGGGCCGCAAGGATGATGAGGTCAGAAGCCTGCCATCCGAGGGTTATCTTGTCCATCGACGGGAAGCCTGACGGCACACCGCTGAGTCCTGAAGAATCCTGGAGCCTCTGGATATCGTCAAGAGCATCGTTGATCACCTTGCCGATCTCCTGCACATCCTTCTTCACATTGTTCTGGATAGCAGCGAAAAGCTTGGTCTGAGCCGTGTCTATGAGGTCATCCACATTGACGGATTCATCATACGACGACTTGAGGATATCATAAGACGCAGTGATGAGTTCCCTCTGGATACACTTCTGCTTGAGAATACGTATATAATACTCTATATGTGCGGCCGCACCGATCTTCTGAGACAGCTGAGCGAGGGCCACCGTACCTCCGACAACCTCGAGATTGCCGTTGGCCTTGAGTTTCTGAGATACGGAAAGCAGATCGAGAGCCACATGTTCGTTGGTAAGCGAACGCATTGCCTCGAATATCATCCTGTGCTTCTCGCTATAGAAACAGTTCGGCGCAAGCTCATCCATAGCTTCGTCGATACAGTTAGGTTCGATCAGAAGGGCACCCAACACAGCCTCTTCAACATCAAGAGCTTGAGGCGGTCTGTTACCCATCTCAAGCCCAAGTGTGTCTAAGTTGACGGCCGTATTCTTCCTTCTGACTGACTTTTTCTTTCCCTCTTCAGTCATAGTTGAATCAGATTATTCGAAATCCGGATTGACAATGATTCTTCCGCAGTACTCGCAGATTATCATCTTCTTGTTTGAAGCGATGTCGATAAGCCTCTGAGGTGCGATGGTGTTGAAACATCCGCCACATGAGTCATTGTTGAACACCGACACCACAGCAAGATGATTATTGCAGCTCTTGCGGATATGGTCATATGCACTCATTGTCCTTGCGTCTATCTTGGCTGCACATTCCTCTCTGTTTGCACGGAGTCTCTCCTCCTCCTTGGCAGTTGACTCCACGATAGTGGAAAGCTCCTCCTTCTTTGCCTTGAGGTCGTCGGTCCTTACGGCAATCTTCTCCTTGATCACCTCAATCTCGTTCTTCTTGTCGAAGATACGCTCCTTGGTCTCGGCGATATTCTTCTCTGCAATCTGCCTGAGAAGTCCCTGATTCTCTATCTCCTTGTTGAGAGAGTCATACTCACGGCTGTTGGCGATGTTCTCGAGCTGTGTCTTGTACCTCTCTATCTGATCGTCACACTCAGTGATGTTGTGCTTGTTTTCGGTAATGAACTTGTTGTATTCGTCAACCAACTCGATCATGCGCGCAGACTTAGCCTTCAGTTCGGCGATCTCGTTCTCGAGATTCTCTACTTCCATAGGAAGCTCACCTCTGAGCTGGAGGATCTTGTCGATCTCTGTGTCAGCCTGCTGAAGGACATAGAGGGTCTGAAGTTTCTCACCAACACTGAGATCCGAGTCCGCAAAGCTCTTTCTGATGGATACGAATGTCTCTCTCTGGTCAATCGGAGTTTCGAATTTCTTTGTCTTTTTAGCCATATCGCTTAAAAATAATATATCGGGTTACTATTCATATTCTGCGTAATGCGAACCGCAAAGGTAGGAAATTTTTTCTTTATCAAAGAAAATAAAATATCAACTATCTCTATTTCACTTTCATAATGACCTATATCCATTATCATGAAACCTTTTTCAGTAAAGAAATTGTGGTATGAGATGTCACCGCTGACATACAGTCCGGCTCCAGCCTTGCGTGCCACTTCCATGAGCGAGCCGCCTGAGCCGCCGCACACCGCCACCCGGCTGACTGTCCCTTCCACAGGTCTTGAAGTCCGCAGAGCTTTGAGTGCGAACCTTTCCTTCACCATAGCCACCGCTTCCATTGCAGTGAGAGGCTCGGCCAGGTCGCCCACGACGCCCAATCCTGTACCGTCTCCGTCCTCTTCGAGAATCCTCACATTCTGCAGTCCTAATCTTGCAGCCATCGCACCGCTTACTCCTGCAATGACCTTGTCTGCCGATGTGTGAGCTGCGTATATGCTTATTCCGGACCTGATCGCCTTCATGATCGCTTCACCGGTGCGGTCGTCTGGCGAAATCTTCTTCACACCTTTAAATATAAGAGGATGATGCGTCACTATCATATCAGCCCCGCAGGCAACAGCTTCATCCACAAGCTCCGGAGTGCAGTCCAGACCGAGGAGGACTGATGTGACTTCATCTTCCGGCGAGCCTATGCACAATCCGCTGTTGTCCCAGTTTTCCTGGATGGAAAGAGGAGCGAATTCTTCTATGGTCGATATTATTTCTCTGACTTTCATGAGCATTCGGATATATCGGGCTTATGGAGGAATCTCTACAGTGTCTCGCGGATCTCCGAAAGCTGCTGACGGATCGACCTCAGCGAGTCGAGGATCCTGGCCTTCGTTATGACTTCCTTCCGGTCTCCCTTGAGCCTCTTGGCAGCTCCCTCAAGCGTCATGCCTTCGACTTTGACAAGCAAATGGATGTGCTTGAATGTCTCGACATCATCCCTTGTAAAAAGACGGTTTCCTTTGGCATTCCTCTGAGGACGTATGAACTTGGGGAACTCATTGGCCCAGAAGCGGACCAGTGACGTGCTCTCTCCAAGGATTTCGGCTACTTCGCCTACCGTGTATAAGTACTTTTCCATATATATTATATAATATAGATCCTTCACTTCGTCAGGATGACAGATGTCAATCCATCGATTGTCCTATGCTTGATGACATTATAAGCATGTTCAGATACTCATCCGGAGTAACGGAAGCAAAAAAATGATGCACAGGATCCAGTACAAGCGTATCCTTCTGGACCTCATAATGGAGATGAGGCGCGAACGAATTTCCCGATATGCCGACACTGCCTATCCTTGTCCCCCGCTTTACCCTGCGACCTTCACGTACCACCACATCGGCAAGATGGGCATACCGCGTAACATATCCGTCGCCATGGTCGATGACAACGACATTGCCGAGTCCTTTCTTCAGACGAAGGACCTCCTTCACCACACCGTCAGCGGAAGCATACACTGGTTCTCCGGTCGAGGCAATGAGATCAAGACCGTTATGCCTCATGCTCACCTTGTAGAACGGATTTATCTTGTCACCGGTAGTAGCACCGGTCTGAGCAGGTGAGAATTGTCCGAGAGGATGAGTCATCGGAGGCATCACGAATCCTGAATCCGAAATGGCCTCCATCACCTTTATGAAATTGGCTTCTACCGAATCCGCGCCCTGCTTGAGAGCCTTGAGTTTCCGCTCGGACACCCTGACAATCTCGTCATCAGGAATCGAATCTATCACAGACAGGAATCCTCCTGTACTGAAACGGTCCATGTTCGGAGCCGAAGAATGGAATATCTCCTCATAGATGCGGTCATCCTTCACCTTGAGTCCCTCCACAACATCCGAGAGCAGCTTTTCCTTCCTCTCAAGCTCGGGAATCTCCTTTTCATACAATCTGTTTTCCTGACGCAGACGCCTTTCTTCCTCAGTACTGAATACAAGGGCGAATATCACATAATAGAGTACAGCCATCGACAATGTACCGACAAAAAACATCAGTATCTTGCGTATGACCGCCCACACTGATGTCTTAGCCTTCCTGAACTTGTAGTTTTCCTTGTCAAATATGTACTGACTGCTCATGATCGTCCCTTAGGTTTCTGATGAGACGGATGGAGAGTGATGTTGTCTGAGGCAGCCTCGGTATTTCTGACCATTGTCGAATACTCCTCAGGAGTGATGTCAAGATCGAAATAGTTCGCAGGATTCATATGCTGGTCCCTGTAGATGACCTCATAATGAAGATGTGGTCCCGACGACCTGCCTGAATTGCCGCTTGTGCCGATCTTCTCTCCTCTCTTCAGAACCATTCCTTCCACGACGTCTATCGTCTTGAGGTGGGCGTATCTGGTCTTGTAGCCGAAGCCATGGTCTATGAGCACCTGATTGCCGTAGCCGTAGAAATCATGTCTGACGCTCTCCACCACTCCGTCACCTGTAGAATACACTGAATTGCCCGGCATAAGCGCGAAATCTATGCCGTTATGTCTGCGGGACTTCTTCGTAAACGGATCGCTCCTGTAGCCGAAACGGCTTGATATGTGATAAACGCTTCTGTCCGGCACCACAGGCGGGATGGCAGGTATGCACGAAGCCATGTCACCGGCCTTCTTGGACAGCTGGGCCACCTCGTCAAACGAGCGGCTCTGCACCACAGTCTTTTTCGTAAGGACATCCAATCTGACGGCTGCAGTCTTGAGAGGGCCGTCAGGATTGACAAGGTCATAGTGGGAATATCTGTTCACACCACCGAATCCGGCTTCCCTGACTTCCGCAGGAATCTCATGCAGACCGAAGATGGAACGATAGATGTCATCATCCCTCATCTGCAATGACACGAGTGCGTCATCATAGTCGTCAAGCTGCCTGTTCAGGACCTCCATCTTGGAGTGCCACTCGGCATTGTCCTTCTTCAGGAGGATCGTCTTAGGACTTTCCAGGCCGAGGACGGAAGTATATACCCAGAAATAAAGTCCCGTCATGGCTATGCTCATGACAAACATGGTCACCGTCTTGAACAGACGTGACTTCCTGGACTTCTTCACGACTTCGTACGAGAGAGTCTGAGGGTTGAATATATACTTCTTGCTTTTGGACATACGGGCGCAAAGATAATCAAAAATATTAGAAACCGTTTGAATTTTGGAACGAATATCCGTTTACTTTCGAGAAATCAGTTCCATAAACGCAGTTTCTCCACCAAATGACCGGTTTTGATGGACAAAATCATCAGAACCCGAACACTTTCTCAGTTTCTTATTTGGATTTATGCAACAAATTGCGTAAAATTGCATTGATAAGCTAAAACCAGTAACCACACAACAATCTGACAGCCATGATACTCAGTCAGGACAAGCTGCAGAGGAATGTCATTGGTGTGATCTTCGGCGGCAAGCACCTCAGTGCAGCAAGAATCGAGAACGGCACCATTGCAGAAATCGTCCACAGCGACATCAACAACAGGGAGACGGAAGAAGTCATCCTCAGCGAGATGATACGTACGATAAACGCGGTATTCACAGATTCCGTCACAGGAATAGGCGTAGGCGTGCCGAGCCTCGTAGATGTGAAGAACGGTATCGTAATAAATCCTACCAATATTCCTTCATGGCGCAAGGTCCATCTGAAACACATCCTTGAAGAGCAGTTCAACATTCCGGTCTATATCAACAACGACGCGAACTGCTTTGCACTTGGAGAAAAGTACTTCGGCCTTGCCAAAGACTACGACAACATCGCGGGACTGACCATCGATACGGGATTCGGAGTAGGCATAATCATCAACGGGAAGCTGTATTCGGGAAGGAATGCGGGAGCCGGAGAATTCTGCTCCATTCCATACAAGGACTATGATTACGAGTATTACTGCAGCACCAAATACTTCGAGGAGAAATACGGTCTCAAGCATGACATCCTTCTGAGCCGGGCACACAACAGGGACAAGATCGCACTGGCCATCTATGAGTTCTTCGGCAACGATCTCGGAAATGCGATAAAGACCATCATGTATGCATTGGATCCGGACGCTATAGTAATAGGAGGCCGGATAGCGGAAGCATATGACTTCTTCAGGGATTCGATGCTCAAGACAGTCAACACGTTCATTTACAAAGGCACTGTGAAGAACATCAGGATAATGAGATCGACGGAACCATACATCCCGATTTATGGAGCTGCCGCACTGTGTTTCGAATAATCCACGGCTTATGGCAAAGAAGATCACGATATATGACATAGCCGACAGGCTCAAGCTGTCCCCCTCGACAGTATCCCGCGCACTGGCCGACAATCCGCTCATCAACATCAAGACCAAGACGAGGGTAAGGATGGCTGCCGAGGAGATGGGTTACCACAACGGCACCAGGTCCGTTTCAGGGACAAAAGCCGTCGTGGCGATAGTACCCGAAATAGACAATTCCTTTTACAGTTCGGTGCTCGCAACCATTCAGGAAAACTTGGGAAGCGACTATCTGCTCGTAGTGATGTGTTCATACAATTCCGCATCAAAAGAGCAGGAACTCGTAGCCAGACTCGATCCGGCCCAGATCAGATGCCTGATCATCTCCCAAAGCATGTACACCGAAAACAGCCAGCATCTGAAGGATGCACAGAAGAGAGGACTTCCGACGATCCTCTTCAACAGGACCTACTACAACGGCGGTTGTCCGAAATTCCTCATAGACGACTACATGGACTCATACATGCTGACAAGGCATCTTGTCTCCACAGGAAAGAAAAGGATAGCCTTTGCCGCAAAGCATTACAACTGCCCTATATATAAAGAAAGGATAAAGGCATACAAGGACGTCCTGAAACAGAGCGGCTTGAGTTTCAATTCAGAGCATCTGATCTACAGCGAGCTCACACTCGAAGATACCCATGAGGTAATAAGCAGATTCATCAGGATGGTTCCGAGACCCGATGCATTGATACTCCCCAACTTCGTATCGGCCCTGCAGGCAACTTCCCTTGCAAAGATCAACAACATCTCAGTGCCTCAGGACCTGGCGATCGTAAGTTTCGACGATGACCCCGAATGCAGATATTCTTCTCCGTCGATAACCGGAATCGAACGCCCTACAGCAGAAATCGGAGAAGAAATAGCGGGAATGGTGAAAGAAATATGCAACGGGAATCTGCCGGAAGATAGCGAAATCAGGATATTCAAGTCAGATCTGATAATCCGGGGATCGTCATTCACTTATTGACGATACATATAATTATAATATAGACTGCTCGTGACAATTCATGCAGCAGTCTTTTTTTGCCCCATCTTATGCAACTTGTTGCAATTTTAAGTAAATAATGCAATCTTTTTGGAATTTTATTGCAAAGAACAATTTACTTTTATAATTTTACATCGACACTTGAACTACCACACCTACAAAGTTTTCAATAAGTTGAAAATAGTTGCATAAAGTCGAAAACACTAAGAAACTATCAACCTGACTCTGAGAATATGAAAAATGTCATTGGAATCGATCTTGGTGGCACCTCCATCGAAGGCGGAAGAATCGAAGACGGATCTGTCGTAAAACAGGTCAAGGCCGATACCAACGCATCAGTCGGAGGAGAATGCACTTTGGGAATACTCAAAGGAGTAATCGAAGATCTGCTTACGGATGAAACCGTGGCGATAGGAATCGGAGTGCCAAGCGTTGTAAACCGCGAAAAAGGCATCGTATATAATGTGCAGAATATAGCCGGCTGGGAAGAAGTGCATCTCAGGTCCGAATTGGAAAGCGCCTTCGGCCTGCCGGTATATATCGACAATGATGCAAACTGCTTTGCATACGGAGAGAAGATCTTCGGCAAAGGCAGGGAATGCGAGAATTTTGTCGGTGTGACATTGGGTACCGGACTCGGTGCAGGCATCATCCAGAAGAACATGCTGATCTCGGATGCGAACTGCGGATCGGGCGAATTCGGAGAAATTCCTTATATGGGTTCCAAGCTCGAGGATTTCTGCGGAAGCCGTTTCTTCTCGAACACTGCCGGAGTAAGCGGATACGAAGCGGCAGTCAAGGCCCGTCAGGGAGACGGACACTGCATCCGTCTGTATGAAGAATATGGCAGACACATAGCTCATCTGGTCAAGATCATAATCCTCGTCCTGGACCCTCATGCCATCATATTCGGAGGATCACTTGCAAAGGCATTCGACCTTTTCCGCAACTCCATGTCAGCCAGCCTCAAGGATTTCCCATATCCGAGATCCATCGAAAGGATAAGCATCATGACATCGGACCGTGAGCACAGCGCAATCCTTGGAGCGGCAGCTCTCTGCTTCCAGAAATAAGACAGAACCAATATAAACCATGTTATACAACTTAACCGCATTAAGTATGACAAATAACGCTAAACTTCACAACATTTTCGGAGAAAGCCGGATACGGACCGTCATGATAATGACGATTCTTTCCATTTTCTTCGTATGTCTGCCCCCTGCGGTCAATGCTGAAACGACTGATCCCGGATCAGTGCCTGCACAACAGCAGAGAAAGACCGTCAAAGGAACGGTTACCGACGAATCCGGTGAGCCGGTTATCGGAGCTACCGTCATGGAAAAGGGGACAAGAAACGGCACCGTGACTGATTTCGACGGAAACTTTGCACTCGAAATCAACGGTGGAGCTGACATAGTCGTGACTTGCATCGGTTTCACAGACCAGACAGTCAGGACAAGCGGTAATACCGCTCTCCGCATCGTCATGCAGGAAGACAGCAAGCTTCTCGACGAAGTAGTGGTGACGGCATTCGCGACCCAGAAAAGAGTAAATGTCACCGGAGCCATAACCGCAGTCACCGGCGACGACATCATCCAGGCTCCTGTCGCAAACGTCTCATCAGCCCTGGTGGGAATCACTCCGGGCCTCAGCGCCGTGACAGTCAGCGGTGAGCCTGGACAGGATGCAGCCGACATCGCAATCCGAGGAATTTCCTCCTACTCGGGCAACACGGCACCTCTCATCGTGATCGACGGCATCGAACAGCCGGTAAGCCACGCCATGAGCATCATGAACAGCCTCAACCCGAATGACATTCTCGGAATCAGTGTCCTGAAGGACGCATCGTCAACCGCAGTTTACGGTATCCGTGCGGCAAACGGTGTCATCATCGTCACGACTAGACGCGGTCAGGTCGGCAAGCCTAAGGTAAGCTTCTCAGGAAACTTCGGCCTCACCAACGCGACCAACCTTCAGAGAGGACTTTCGTCATATGAATATGCACTCTTCAGAAACGAAGCGGTGAGGAATGAGGTGGAAGGTTACGGCAGCACCGCCCTGACTCAATATCTTTTCACTGAGGATGATCTCTGGAAATTCCAGAACAACAGAGACTTCACACCGGCGGAAATAGCCGCAATGAACCTGACTGACGCACAGAAGCAGCAGCTTCTCGACAGTCCCGCACTCTATTACGGCACTTCGGACGCCTATGCCGAGCTTTACAGCAGGGTCGCTCCGCAGTGGCAGGCCAATCTCAGTGTATCAGGAGGTACAGAGCGTGTGAAGTACTATGTATCCCTGAGCTACTTTGACCAGCAGAGTATCATGCAGAACACCAACTACTTCAACGTGAATACAGGTTCAAGGTACCAGAGATATAACGTAAGAGCCAACATCGATGTTGACATATTCAAGAACACGACTCTTTCGGTGAACACTTCGGGACAGTTCGGCGTGAACAAAGGACCGGGAACAGGAAGCCTTTACAGCCGTTACAGCGGCATCATGCAGATAATCTATGAAGGCAACCCGTTCACCAACAGAGCCATGATAATGGATGACAGGCTCATCGTTGACTTCGACCGCCCTCAGAATTCGGTACAGGACGGACTCCAGAAGAGGACAGACAACGAAATGACAGGAAGCTGGCTTCCTGCATTGCTCGGCCGCTCTCTCGGAATCACATCGAACACCCGCGTCGATGTGACCATGAAACTCAGACATGACATGTCTTACCTCATCAAGGGACTCGACATCCAGGCAAGCGTGAGATACCAGGAGAATGCAAGCAAGGTTGCCGTGCAGTCGTTCGCCATCCCTCAATACACAGTGAGACGAAGCCAGACCAACCCTAACGAATATGAATATTTCGGAGGTACAGTCGGATCTGACGGATACTCATCAGGTTCATGGGGAGGTATGCGCGACTTCTATGCGGACGCCACCATCAACTACCAGGGCAACTTCGGCAAGCACTCCATCGGTGCACTCCTCCTCGGACGTGCGACCAAATACACCATGCCGTATGACAGTTTCAATACCGCAAGCGGACTCATCGGAACCTCGGCACGTGTGACTTATGACTACGACACACGCTACATGATAGAGGCCAATGTGGCATACAACGGAACAGAGAATTTCGCAAAGGGCAAACGCTTCGGACTTTTCCCTGCATTCTCTCTCGGTTACGTGATCTCCAACGAGCCTTTCTTCCCTCAGAACAACTTCGTGACCTTCCTCAAGCTTCGCGGAAGCTACGGAATCGTAGGTAACGACCAGATCGGAGGAAGAAGGTACCTCTATCTCCCGGGAACATACTCGATCAACCTGAGCCACGGAAGTTTCGACAGTACGACAAGCTCCGGCTCGCTGACAGGAAACTATTACCAGTTCGGAACCAGTACGGATGCGCACAATACGATCTACACCGGCTCTGCCGAGGGTACATTGGGTAACCCTGACGTGACATGGGAAAAGTCTGAGAAGATCAGTGCCGGACTCGAGGCAAGATTCTTCAAGGACAGGCTCTCTGTCACAGCCGACTACTTCAGCGAGAACAGAAGGGACATCCTCACGACTCTCGGTGTCATTCCTTCGACCTTCGGTCTCCCTTCATACAACACATCTCCGGTAAACGTAGGTCAGGTGACCAATCACGGATATGAAGTCGTGATCGGATGGAAGGAGAAAAGAAGAGACTGGGGATATTACATCGAAGGAAACGTGACTTACGCAAAGAACAAGATCATATATATGGCCGAGGCACCTAATCCGTACGACTGGATGAACCAGACGGGACACAGCATCGGACAGAACTTCGGCTACATCACAGACGGATACTATGACACCCTTGAGGAACTCAACAGCCGTCCGTACTTCTCGTCAAGCGCCAACGCCGTGACCCTCGGAGACATCAAGTATCTCGACCTCAACGGAGACGGCCTCATCGACAACAAGGACATGGCTCCTATAGGCTATCCTAACAGACCTATGATGCAGTTCGGAGGAAAGATAGGATTCAACTACAAGGGTTTCGACCTGAAGATCGTGCTTTCCGGTACGGCAATGGGTACATATTACATTTCGCGTATCACCAGTCCGTTCTTCAAGAGGGCAGGAAACGCGTTCAGATGGCAGTACGAAGGCAGATGGACACCTGAAAAGGTGGCTGCAGGAGAAGCCATCACATATCCGCGTGCAGTCTATGATGCCACTCAGGACCACTACAACTTCGGTCCTAAGAGCGATCACTGGGCACTCTCAAGCGACCACTTGAGAATCAAGAACGTCGAAGTAGGCTACTCGTTCTCACCTGAGTCCAAGTTCATGAAAAGAGCAAGGATCACAGGTCTCCGCATCTATTTGAACTCCAACAATCTTCTGACTATGTTCGACAAGATGAAGGCATACGGTATCGACCCTGAAACCAAGGACAATCTCGGAGGTTCTGAAGGCAACATATCTTATGTATTCCCTCTTACCAGGACAACCAACGTCGGAGTCAACATTCAATTCTAAGGAGGAACAGATATGAAGAACATCAAAAACATAATATTGTCCCTTGCAATCCTTGCAGGATTCAGTTCATGCGACCTGTTCCTTGAAATGCCGGAAGTTACCGGAAGCGTTTACAAGGAAGACGTATTCTCAAACAGGAAGGATGCAGAGGGTATGCTCTGGAGGGCATATCACAGAGCATTGCGCGACGGTCTGCCTGAAGGATGGCAGATCAACCACGGAACACTGGCAAGTTTCTCAGGTGAGATTACCAGAGGATACAGCTGGCATGCCGGCTATAACCTCGTGGTAAACGGTCCGAATCCGGCACCGGCCGACGGCTATCAGGGATTCCCTGCAGATTATGACGAGAACTGGGAAGTGATCAGGATATGCTGGCTCGTGATCGCCAACATAGATCTGGTTCCGGAACTCAGCGCTGAGATGAAGGAATACATGAAGGGTGAGGCTTACGGACTGATGGCATATCGTTACATGGGCATGTTCTACCGCTGGGGAGGAGTCCCTATCGTAAGACAGGCTAACGAGATGACGGATGAAATCAACTTCCCTCGCGCCACAGCTCAGGAGACGCTCGACTTCACCCTGGAACTGATCCAGGAAGCTTACAACAGACTTCCTGACCATTGGATCGACATCGAACCGGGTGACGGAGAGAAATGGGTAGGCCGCCTTACCAAAGGTGCCGTACTTGCGATGAAGGCCCGCGTGCTCACATTTGCCGCACGTCCTCTCTTCAACTCACAGAAGTCATATGTCGAAGAGAACAATCTCAAGTTCGACGGAGACAAGGAAATCGTATGGCTGGGAGGATATGACGAGCAGCGTTACCGTGATGCGATACAGGCACACCTCGACCTCCTTGACTGGGCGTCAAAGAACGGCAAGTATCTGATCTTCACCGCTGGAGAAGGCAATCGGAATTCATATGAGCAGGCAATCGACGACTACGGACGCGGTGTATCCGAGCTCAACGGTCCCGAACTCATCCTCGCATACAAGATCGCAAGCTATCAGCAGGTTTACAACAACATGACCGAAGGCTACAACTGGTCAGCATACTGCGAGGCAGGCGAAAGGTCCCAGAGAGGAGTGCTCACCAATTTCGTGAGGAATTATCGCGACAAGGACGGCGGAGAGATCGACTGGCCTGAGGTAGGTGAAGCAGCACCACGTCCTATCGACGATTTCTTTGCAAACATAGAGAAGATCGAACCGCGTTTCCGTGTCGATATCTGCGTTCCGGGATTATACGGACGTTCGAACGACGGAGATGCCAACTGGAACGAGGGCATGTGGTATATGGGCAGCCTCGCCACAAGCGAAGACATCGCCGCAAGCATGGCCAGGGCGATCGAGGGACGAGGCATCGGAGCTCCTACCAAATTCTATTACAAGGCCGGTGCAAGAAGATGGTTGGAATTTCCTCTGTTCCGTCTTGCGGAGAATTATCTCCACCTTGCCGAAGCATACAATGAGATCGGTGAGACGGACAATGCCCTGAAATATCTCAACATCATCCGCAACAGAGCCGGCATGCCGTCAACCTCCGAGAGAGACCAGGCGAAACTCAGAGAGCTCATCATCCGCGAGAAAGCATTGGAGTATTTCGAAGAGAACCACAGATATTATGACCTGAAGCACTGGAAGCACCCAGATATATCAGAGATCCTCGGAGGTGACATGACAGAGATTTCATATCTTACCACCGACGGCAACACGAAAGCCGGTCTGCAGTCATACTGGGACGCATATTCATACACAGCTTACTGGCATCCTAAATGGTTCCTTGAGCCGTTCCTCCAGTCTGAGGTCAACAAGGGTATCATAGTCCAGAATCCAGGTTACTAACAAACAATTCCAAAAGAAGATACTATGAAGAAATACAGAATAACAGGCCTGATTTTGGGGTTGGCGATTGCCGCGGCATCGGATGCAGGCGCTCAGGATACGGCATCCGGACTTGACAGCCTCAAGGTTTCCGCAAACCTGATACAGACATCTGTAATCAGGAATACGGGGGCAGTTGCAACTGTAAGCGGTGAGGAACTGTACGAGTCTGCGACTCCGAACCTCACCAACACGCTGTCCGGCAGGCTGCCCGGTCTCTTCACCATCAAGGGAGACGGCACACCCGGATACGGAACGTCAAGAATGTTCATCAGAGGAATAGGTTCATATGCCCAGTCAACTGACCTGAACACACTCAAATATTATGTAGATGGCTTCGAGGTAAAGCCTGAATACATAGAATTCCTCACTCCAGAAGAGATCAGTTCGGTGTCAATCATGAAAGACGCCGCTGCCCTCGCCACATTCGGCATGAACGGTGCCAACGGTGTCCTCTGGATAGAGACCAAGAGAGGTACTGCAGGGGCTCCTGTCGTCACATTCCAGGCCCGCTCCGGTGTCCAGCAGCCTATCAACATAGCCAAGCCTCTCGGCGCATACGAGTATGCATACTACTACAATCAGGCTGTCAGCAACGACAACGGAAGGGTATGGACTCCTCAGTATGACAACCAGGCTCTCAATGACTACTACTACGGACAGGGCACGGATGTCAACTGGTACGACGAAGTGTTCAAGAACAACGGAATGTATTCCGACGGTGCCCTCTCATTCAGAGGAGGATCCGAAATGGTACGTTACAATGTGGTTCTCGACTACGCCAACCAGCAGGGACTCTTCAATGTGAAGAACACCGACCAGACATCCAACGTCAGCTATGCGAAGTATGGAATACGCACCAACTTCGACATGAAGTTCGGAAAGGTGCTGACAGTGAAGATGGACATCGGAGGACGTCTTGAAGACAGAAAACGTCCGAACTACGACATCTATACACTCACTCAGAATGTGCTCAATTATCCTGCGAACATATATCCTGTTTATGACGAGGCCTCGACCGACCCTATCAGCAAGTTCTCAGGCACGGCAGTCTATCCTGACAACCCTGTGGCATCACTTACGGGAACAGGATGGACCACAAGCAGGACAAAGGTACTCCAGGCAAACTTCAGGTTCAAGGAAGATCTCTCGTTCCTGCTCAAGGGTCTGTACCTCGAGGAAGGATTCTCGTTCTATTCGAGGAGTATAGGAAACACCGGCAAGACAAGGACCTATGCACGCTACATCAACGGTATCGCACAGACCGACGACCAGTCAACCTACATCAGGTCAAACGGCTACTGGACTTCAGGAAAGGAGCGCTGGATGCAGGGCAACGTGACCTTAGGATATGGCAATTCATTCGGCAGGAATGCGATCGACGCAGCCCTCAACGCACATATCTCGGACTACACAGGAATGGGTTCGACGTTCTACAACTGGAAATACCGTCACATCAATTACAACGGAAAGCTGAACTACGCATACGACGGCCGCTATGTTGCTGAACTTGCATTCTCATACTTCGGCAGCGACGCATATGCTCCGGGACACAGATACGGATTCTATCCTGCCGGTTCCCTGGCATGGGTCATCTCCAACGAATCCTTCCTCAAGGACAGCAAAGTCGTGAGACTGCTCAAGGTGAGAGGATCAGCGGGTCTTACCGGATCGACCGAGGCTAACGTGGCCATCGACGGATTCGAAACCAACGGACGCTACCTCTATCAGCAGTATTATGCGAACGGAGGAAGCTTCATCACAGGTCTCGGACCTTCATTCGGCGGCGGAGCCAGCGGACTCGTTCCTCTCTTCATCGCCAACCCTGACGTGACAGCAGAAAAGAGCTTCAAGTACAATGCCGGCATCGACATGAACCTGTTCGGCAAGCTCAGCATCACTGCAGACTGGTTCGTTGACAAGCGAAGCGGAATCCTCACATATGACAACACCCGCATGGACTACCACGGTAGCAACGCATATTATTCGAACATCGGAAGAATGACCAACAGCGGTATAGACGGAAACATCGTCTTTACCGACAAGGCCGGCGATTTCAGCTACTCCGTATTCGGCAATGCAGTATATGCAAAGAACACTGTTGACTTCATGGGAGAAGTTCCGCCTAAGTATGCATACAATGCTGCGACAGGCCGTCCGTTGGGAACACGCATGGGACTCACCTGCATAGGATTCTATCAGGTGACCGACTTCGCACTCGACGGTTCACTCAAGGAAGAGCTGCCTGTCCCTCTCTTCGGTTCGGTACAGCCGGGAGACCTCAAATACATGGACTGGGACGGTGACGGATATGTTGACGAGACCGACATCAGCGAGATCGGTGCGCCAAGCTACCCTAAGCTTCATTTCAGCTTCGGAGCAGACTTCGCATACAAGGGATTCGACTTCTCGTTCATGTTCACCGGAAGTGCAGGCGGAACAGTCAATCTTCTTGACTACCAGGCATGGAAGCCTTTCCTCAACTATGGCAACATATTCGAGTGGGCACGCGGAGCATGGGCTTATTATCCGGAGCAGAACATCGACACAAGAGAAACAGCTACATTCCCACGCCTGACTACAGGACAGAATGACAACAACTACAGGTCAAGTTCATTCTGGATCCGCAAGAATGACTACATCAGACTTCAGAATGTGGAGATCGGATATGACTTCGCAGCTCTCAGGGCCGTACGCGAAGCAGGAATTTCAAAATGCCGTCTCTACATCAACGCTCTCAATCTGCTGACATTCAGCGACCTGCTGACAGAATGCAAGATGGATCCGGAAACAGCTTATTACGGATATCCTGCACTCAAGTCTGCAAATGTCGGAGTACAGATCAGTTTTTAACCGCTAAAATGTCAATGCAATGAAAAGAAAGATCTTAAATATTGTTCTTGTATCTGCAGCATCGATGGCTTTGTGCGGATGCTCGGACTTTCTTGATACCCGAATGGATGTATTTGAGACAAGGGACAGACTTGAGACAAGATACTCTACTCTGACAAGCTTTGCAAATGCATACTACGCACCGATGCAGTATGGTTTCGAGACCATCGACGGCAATCTTTTCGCCGCGGCGTCCGACGAAGCCGTACAGACGGCACCTGTCTCGGATGTATCATACTTCAACCGCGGACTCATATCTCCTGATGTGAATCCTCTGTCATACCTTTACAAGAATTATTATGAAGGTATCAGGGCAGCTCACTTCTTCATAGACTATGCAAAGGATGGAGAAGAGTTCCTCGCGCTGAACAGGGACACCACCACAATGTACAATCCGGACGGAACCGTTTACAACACCAGCAATCCGAGAGCTTATAAAAGGGATGTGATCAACCTCAACTGGCAGAGAGCCGAGGCGAGAATTGCTGAAGCCTATTATTACGGAGAGCTGATAAAGATGTACGGCGGAGTTCCGATCATCATCGAAGGCACAGACGGACTTTTCCAGCAGGCCACATACGACCAGGTCGTAGAGCACATCGTGAAACTTATCGACGAGAACAAGGACAAGGTAAACCTTGACTGGCGTGTGATGCTGGACGAGACTCCTGACAACAGGATAGCCGATGTGGCCAACTGGAACTTCAGGGACAACACCGGACGTTTCGACAAGACAAGCGCCCTGGCGATCAAGGCCCGCGTCCTGCTCTATGCAGCCAGCCCGCGCAACAATCCGGACAATGATCCGGCAAAATGGGAAAGGGCAGCAGAGGCCGCCTATGAAGTGATCTCCACCAGAAAGGCCATCTTCGAAAAAGGATTCGGTTTCGGCGAAGGCGGACGTATCCCGCAGATACACACCATGCCTGTGAACAGGAAGTACGGAGACTACTTCATCAAGAACAACTCCACAAGCGACCTTGAGTCCATCTTCCTTATCCGCAAGATGAACAGCAGTACTCCTGAACGCCTGAACTACCCTATCGGAACACGTGGCGGCAACAGCGGAATAACCCCGAGCCACAACCTCGTGGATTCTTATGAATACATCGGCGCGCAGACTGCCAACCCTTATGCCAACCGTGACCCTCGCATGGCTGCGACCATCGTATATAACGGATGCGAATGGAACGGTGTAACAGACTTCGACCAGTCATCGGGCGGACAGTTCGACCAGAAGACCGGTGGAGCCAGCAAGACCGGTTACTATCTCAGAAAGTTCCTCGCTCCTAACCTCAATCTCGTTGAAGGCGGAAGCACAGACCACCTCTGGCCGGTATTTCGTTACGCCGAGGTTCTCCTGAACTATGCAGAAGCAATGAACGAAGCATACGGACCTGATGCCGATCCTAAGGGATATGGAATCACAGCCCGCCAGGCTCTTACGGAAGTCCGCAACAGCGCAAGCACATTGCTTCCTGCCGTGACTGCATCTTCGAAAGGCGAATTCAGAAAGGCTGTGAAGCATGAACGCCGCGTAGAACTTGCGTTCGAGGACCACCGTTACTGGGACCTTCTCCGATGGCTTGATGCAGAGGAAGTGCTCAACCAGCCGATCAAGGGAGCTGTGGTACGCCGCAACAACCTGGGCGGTTATCAATACAGCTTCACGAATGTAGAGGAAAGAGTATTCCACAAACGCAACTATTATCTGCCGTTCACACGCAAGGAGGTGACAAACTCCAACGGAACGATCACACAGAATCCTGAATATAATTAATAAAGATAGAGAATATGAAAATCTGTTCAAGAAAAAACCTTTTGTTCCTCGCTGTGGCCGCAATGGCATTCATATTTGTCGGCTGCGAGCCAAGCGATGCCAACAAGGACTACGGTTTCCCTAAGATCTATATTCCTCAGGCTACCGTAACCGGAATGGACAACTCCTATCCGATTCCGAACGGTCCGCTCGACCAGAACAAGACATATGTCTGCAACTTCAAGGACGGAAAGCTCAACATAGCCCTCGGAGCAGTACGCTCAGGTGCCCTCGCAAACGAGAAGGCATTCAGCGTGACACTCAAGGTCTCTGCAGAAGAAACTGCACGGAAGATTGCAGAATACGAGTCGAATGAAACTCCTGTTGCAGAGCTGCCTGTAAATCTCTGCACCATACCTGACAAGATCAGCGTAAAGGACGGAGAGAACACCGGCACATGCTACGTTTCCGTTGACCTCAAGTCTCTCTCGGCTCAGGCTTCGTCAATTCTCGAAGGAGAGACATACAAGCTCCTTGTCCTCGGACTTGAGATAGCTGACCCTACGGAATACGAGCTTGCAGAGACCAACACAAGCGTGATAATCATATTGGACCTCAACAGTCCTGAATGGGATGACGCCGCTGCCAAAGGGCTCCCTGAAGGAGAAGTGAGGACATTGTTTCCGACAACAACAATTTAACATAACCCAAGTTTAACCAAATTTTTATCAACCATGAAAAAGATTTTAAAATCTCTTGCTGTATTCGCAATGACAGCTCTGGTGTTTGCGGCTTGCGGCCCTGACAACCCTACTCCTACTCCTCCGACTCCAGGTCCGGGAACAGGCAATGAAAACACCGGCGGAGAGACAAAGGAACTCAAGGCAGACTTCACATTCGAGGTGGATGCCCTTACAGTACAGTTCAAGGATGCTTCAGAGGGAGCTACAGCTTATCTCTGGAACTTCGGCGATGAGAACACTTCGACAGAAGCTTCTCCTGAGCACACTTATGATGCTGCCGGCACTTACACAGTGAAGCTCACAGTGCAGGATGCTGCCGGAAACTCGAAGAGCGTAGAGAAGGAAGTGTCTGTGGCAGGTGCCGTAAAGGCATACTTCACTGCAACAGCTCAGACTGACCGCGCAGGAAAGTTCGGTAAGATCTTCACTCTCGATGCTACAGCATCTGAGAATGCAGCTTCAATCGTATGGGATTTCGGTGACGGAAGCGAGGCTTCTACAGAGTTCTCAGTAAACCACGAGTTCCCTGAATTCGACAAGACCTACACAGTAAAGGCTACTGTTACAGGCGTAGGCGGTGACACAGATGTATTCGAAGAGACTGTAGAGGTAATCGGCTACAACGAGCTCCTCAAGGGTGGCTCTATGGAAGAGGATGACGCTACATTCTGGACAGTGAAGGAATACTTCATGATGGCTGAGGACTGGTCAGGCGAGACTACCGACCCTCAGTTCGTACACGAATTCGGACACACTGCGACAGTACCTGCAGGCGGAAAGGGCGGATGTCTCAGACTCGGCGGTGAAAGCCAGTTCATGCAGTACTCGTTCAAGTCAACCGTATATCAGGAGATCGAAGTTGTCGAAGGTGACAGGATCGAAATCTCAGCTCAGGTGAAATGGGGTGAGAACACAGTTGACAACGGTCTCATGTGGTGGTGCATCGGTCAGGATGCCGAAGTTCTCGGAGAAGACAACTCAGAGAGCACTATCCTCGAACTCTTCAACTACTGGGCAGTAGGTGTCACTGACACGCCACTCCCAGCTTGGGATGGCAACCTCCTCGGAACAGGACTTCCTGAAGGCTGCGGCTACGGTGCTGCTTCAACAACAGAAATCACTGAGGACGGCAAGGTGATCTGGACTGCGACATTCACAGGCAAGGCTTATTTCGGCTTCCAGCTCCGCTCTGTATGGGGTAACTTCTGGGGCGAAGGCGTTGACTACTTCATCGACGAGGTAAGCGCAAAGATCGTTCTCTAACGAGTATAGGACCTAAACCATATCAAGGGGCGGGATGAGGGATTGTCCCGCCTCTTCCAACCAAACCACATGATTATGAGAAAAGTGATATTTACCCTTTGCGCGGCCTTTCTGATGGCAGCAGGCACTGCAAGCGCCCAGTCTGTTGATACAGACAGATTCATGGACACATTCATTGAGAACTTCAACAGCGACCGTTCAGAGTTCTTCAATTGCCACGGTACATATAACTACCGTTATTATCCGAATGTACCTTCTCTTTCGGAAAAGGGCTCAGATGTCATGGTAATGAGAATCGACCCTTCCACTCCTGCCGGTGCAGGACGCGGTCCGGAAATAGGGACAAAGAAACTCACGCATTTCGGCACATACAAGGCACGTATCAGGGTCCCTGACGTGAAGAAGGTACAGCCGAACATCGGTACGGTAGTAGGATATTTCACTTATCGCATGGACAAGGCATTCGGTCTCAGCGAGATCGACTTCGAATGGCTCATAGCTGATCCTACCCTCATCTATGTCGGTACATGGACAGGAAAGGCAGACCAGAGAGTCGGCAGGACCATCAATCTTGCAAAAGGTGAGATCCTCTACACGATTTATCGTTCAAGCCATGACGGCAACAGGAACCACAACATCACAGGCATAGGAAACCAGCCTGAAAAGATCACAGCCATTCCGGATTATGATGCTTCGAAGCGTTTCTACACTTATGGATTCGACTGGCATCCTGACCGTCTCACATGGTGGATCATCCATCCTCAGACCAACGAAAAGATACTTCTCTGGGATTATCAGCCAGAAAGTTCCGCACTCAACGGAGTCGAAGGCTTCGACGGCATTCCCAAGTCCCCTACCACTTATCTCCTCAACTACTGGCATACCAACAACTGGCCTGTTGACACAAACCCTAAATCAACAGAAGCTCCGGCATACCCTTATGCCCTGGAGATCGACTGGATGTCATACGAGCCGTTCGTAGAGGAAAGTCAGACATGGATGACTGAAAACAACTGGCAGTAAGCACTTATACTATGAAATACAGACTTCTGACGTCAGCGGTCATTCTTCTTGCCGTAGCCTGCGGTGAAGAATATACCCCTCCTTCGCCTCCGCCACCTCCTCCGCCACCGGAACAGGAGAAGCCGGATAACGGCGGAGACGGAGGTGAAGAACTTGAAACACCGTTCAAGGATGTCACCCTTCTCGG
>JAFUQW010000074.1 GCA_017472115.1 Bacteroidales bacterium
GATGCCCCGTTCCGTGAGCCGGAATCCATCGGAGGCTATCTCCCTTTGGATACTGTCTATGTCTATGAACCGGTGGAGGCGTCGATGCCCGAGGACAGGCTCCATCATCTGAAGGGAGTGCAGGCCAATCTGTGGTCCGAGTATGTCGTTACAGACGCGCATGCGGAATATATGTACTGGCCTCGGGCCGCCGCTATAGCCGAGACAGCCTGGAGCCGTCCGGAGGACAAGGATATAAAGGATTTCCGGCGCAGGGCCGTGGAGGCGATGAAGATTCTCAATGACATGGGATGCAGCACCTTCGACCTGTCGGAAGAATATGGGGAACGCAAACTGGCCCAGACCGGTCTCGACCATAAGGCAAAAGGAAAGAAGGTCATATACAACAAGCCGATCCAGGAGTGGTATCAGGCGGCGGGTGAAGCGACCTTCACCGACGGAATCATCGGCGGATGGACCTATAGCGACAACCGCTGGCAGGGATTCCTGTCCGATATTGACGTCACCATCGATATGGGCGAGGTTCAGCAGATCAACTATGTAGGAGGTACTTTCATGCAGCTCACGGGGCCCGGAGTGTTCATGCCGGAGAAGGTTGACATCCTTGTCTCGGAGGACGGTACGGACTTCACTCTCGTGGCTACGGTGTGGAATGACATATCGGTAAAGAATCCCGACCTGATGTTCAGGAGTTTCGATGCAATCTGCGACAGGCGTGCCCGTTTCGTCCGCTACCATGCCTACAGAAGTCCGATGCGCGGATTCCTCTTTTTGGACGAGGTGGTGGTGAATTGAGGTCATATAGGCAGAATCTTTGTCAAAATGGTGATTTTTAGTAAAAATAGATAAAATCTATTGGGGGGGGGAAGTTTTTTTTTATTATTTTTACACCCTAATGGGTTAGGTATGCCGACAAAGGTGCAAATATTGATGGTGTGTTTAGGCCTGATGTGCGGCTGGAGCATGTACGCACAGGGGTCAGGAACATATGACGAGGCTGTCCGGCCTACAGATCTGGACAGCTTTGAGCTTGATACCCTTGCCCGGACATACATCTGGTTCCGTCACGATGTCGGTGTGGTTGATTCCAATTACATGGACAACCGCAAAGCTCTTGCATCGATAAGACATGCCCTGACGACCATTGGTGAAAATTCATTGAACGAAATCAGTTCGATCCTTGTCGAAGGAACGGCTTCCCCTCTCGGAAACGAAATCTATAACCGTCGTCTCTCCTACAGGCGTGCGCAGACTGTAAAGAATTTCCTGCTCACTATCCCTGAGGTGATGGGGGGGGGGCATAAATATTCAATTGATAGCCAAAGGTGAAGATTGGGACGCCTTCACTCAGGACATCCATGACAATTATCAGCGCCGCAACAGAAAGGAACTGTTGGAACTCCTTGAATCGGAGCTTTCAAATGCAGAAAAAAAGACTCGGCTCAGGACGATGGAGCCTGACAGTCTCACATGGCGTATCCTCATAAGGGACAACATGAACACCTCCCGCCACGCAGTGACTATAGTCGTGGTGAAGAAGAAGAGGCGGATCGAAGCAATGCCGCGTCTTGCCCCTATCGAAGGCCGTCTTGAGACCTGTGCACGTCTGATTGATACCATTCCTCCGACTCCACCGCCTCCTGTTCCGGAGAAGCATCGTACCGTAGCTGCCCTCAAGACCAATCTTCTTTATGACGCGGTCACTGCCGTCAATTTCGGCATAGAGGTTCCTATAAGCAGACATTTCTCAGTCCAGTATCAGCAGCACACACCATGGTGGGCAGGGAAGGGCAACCGTTTCTGTCTCCAGTTCCTGACCTTCGGAGGCGAGTTCCGCTGGTGGTTCAAGCCAGAGACTCTTCCGGGTACTTTCCAAAGAAAGGAAAGAGATGCCCTCATGGGACATTTCCTCGGTCTCAATGCATGGGGCGGCGACGGCGACATACAGATCGGCCGTAACTTCGGATGCTATCAGTTCGATTTCTGGAGTGTGGGACTGACATACGGCTATGCCATGCCGATTGGCAGACACCTCAATATAGAGTTTTCAGTAAGTGCGGGATATGCCAGCATCCCGTATCAGCATTATATCCCGACCGACGACTGGTCATATCTCATCAAGGACAACAATAACGCAGGACGTCTGCATTATTTCGGCCCGACAAAGGCTGAAATCAGTCTTGTGTGGCCGATAATGTTCAGAAAAGGAGGTCGGAGATGAAACGGATCATGATCATATTCTTCCTTGCATTGGCGGTGGTGTCGTGTGAAAAGCGTCCTCTGATGGAGCTTTCCAATACTCATTATGTGCGTGTGTATGTGGATGAGACCATAAAGAATGTGACATGCGGATTCTATAATGACATGTATGCGAGACCGGAATATGATTCTCCGGACGTGCTGAGGCTTGTACTTGCCGATCCGCAGACAGGGGAAGTCAAGGCCGAGAGGTTCCTCAGAAACCGTGGAAACGACGGAAAGGGGCTCTATTATGACGGATACATAGTTGCGGATCCGGGCAGATATACGCTCATGGCATACAACTTCGATACGGAATCCACCATTATAAAAAGCTACAACAACCATAGGGACGCCAAAGCCTATACCAATGAAATAGCTTCGCATCTCAGAACCAAGATAGCCAGCCGCTCGAAGAAACTGGATCAGAGCGGTACTTCGTCGGAGCAGGCGTCTCTGCCGGAAAGGATTGTCTATGATCCGGATCATCTCTTCGCGGCCAACTGCGGTGAGGTCATCATCCCGTATGTGGAAAAGGTTGACACTCTGTTCAATGAAGTCGGGGAGCATTTCAAAGCATCTTCAATCGTGAAGTCCTATTATCTTCAGGTCAAGGTCAAGGGCATGCAGTACGCAACTTCTTCCGTCGGGCTTATGACAGGATTGGCCGGTTCGGCGTGGATGAGCGGTGCCGGTATGGATGAATCGGATCCTGTGACGGTCTATTTCGAGATGCAGCCGGGAGAAACTCCAGCGGCCGGAATGGTGAAGTCCGAGGATGACGATTCCGTGGTCACCATATATACGACATTCAGCACTTTCGGAAAGATACCTGATGTCACTAATGAACTTGAAATCACATTTGATTTCATGACTGTCTATGGGGAATCCCACAGCGAGACTTTAGATGTGACGGAAGTCTTTTCGGAAGATGTTGCCATTGATAATCAGTGGCTTCTGCTGAATCATACGATTGAAATCCCTGAGCCTCCTCCATCCACTGGCGGCGGAGGCGGATTCAGCCCCGGAGTGGAGGACTGGGGCGACGTGAATGCCGATATAACGATCTGACAGTTCACCCTGGTTTCCTCCTGTCATCCTGAGTCCTCCTGAGCGGAGCGAAGGATATGAATGAAAGAAATAACAGTAAAACAAATTATAAACAATTAAAACCTTAAAGATTATGAAAAAGTTATTGATCCTTGCAGCGATGGCAAGTGCAGCACTTGTCAGTTGCGTCAAGAATGAACCGGCTCCGTCTGTAACGGATCGGCAGGAGATCACTTTTGCTCCGCCTGTGGTGGGGGTTACCACCAAAGTTGATATTGAATTACCGACAGTATATCCAAACACTGAAACATTTGGTGTATTTGCACGATATTATACAGATAAATATACCTTGCACAATGCAGGTGCGGTCTATATGGATAATGTTGAGGTGAGTCCAACAACAAACAATGACATTACAGCTTGGGCAGCAGACGGTTATTATTGGCCTAAGAATAACGGTACCCTTACTTTTGCCGCTTATTCTCCGTATTCTATTTATCAAGGAACAGACGGTACAAGTGTTACGCATACGGAGAATGGTATTCAGATTAGCAATTATACAGTAAAAGCTGAAGCAGCAGATGTAGATGTTCTTTTCAGTGAAAGGGCATATGATAAATCTGCATCATCAGAGGATGATGATGCAGAAGATGCGACGGATTCATATTATGGAGTAGATATTCAATTTCAGCATGCACTTGCGGCTATAGCATTCAAGGCAAAGGCTCATGATGATTTGGTTCCGGGAAGCACGGGTGTGAATTATACGTTCAAAATAACTAAGATAGAACTCTTAAATGTAAATAGTGTCGGAACATTTAATCAAGGATTGATAGAAGCAGCTGATAATGCTGATAATGCTGATAATCCGTCAACCCCAGTTGCAACCAATTCCGATTGGAATAGTTCAACGCCTATTACTTATGTAGCGTATGAAAATACTGATGACGGTCTGTTGGTAGGATGGAACAGTGCTGAAAGTAAGAATACTGGAATTGTATCAACAATTACTGAGGCAACGGGGAAAAAGTATGCGAATCTTATCCTTCTGCCGCAGACTTTATTTCATAAAGGTGAGAATGGTCCGGAAGGTACTGAAGTAAAAGTCAAGGTTACATATAATTTCAAGCATTCTAAGATGAGTACTGATGCTGAGTTTATTAAAGATAATACAGCTGAAGCATCTCTTGTGCTTGATCAGACCAACAAAACTGATAATTGGTTAAGAGGAAAACGCTATGTATATACTTTGACTCTTTCACTCGATAAAATCGAACTTGAACCTGTAATGGAAGATTGGGTTGACTTTGATTCAGTTAGCTCTACAGCTGATGTCACCGAGCCTATAGATGTCACGGTTCCAGATCAGGCATCTTAAGATAGCATAATATCACCCTGCCCGACACACACAACACACACACACAACACACACAATTTTCAGGGCCGGGTGATAAAGCCCCCGCAGGCCTGACCGCCTGCGGGGGTGCAAAGACAATGAAAAGAAAACCGGCATATCTGATAGCGGCGGCATTGATGCTGACGGCCTGTGCCATCGACCGACCTCAGGACTATAATCCCGAGCTCCGGCTGATGTTCCAGCCTGACATGTACATGCATGTCTCTCATGAGGGCATCGACCGTTTTCCGACTGACGGGACTTTCGGAGTGGCGGCGTGGGTGCTTCCGGAGGATGTCACATGGGCGGAAGGCTCAGGACAGGCGGAGGAATTCATCCCTCTGTCGGAGGCGCGCAGCATGGAGGTGTTCATAACCGATACGACGCTCCGTCAGACGGTGAAAGATACTCTGTGGGGATTGGCCGACAATGTACATTGGCCGGAGAGGAGCACCAATCTGACCTTTCTTGCCTATTATCCTTATGATGCACCTTGCGGGTGTGACCGGGACAGAGGTATAAGCTGGAGCGTGGATGTGCTTGAGGATCAGACAGATCTGCTCTACACTTCTCCGCATGCCGACATGCAGAAGATCAGGGACGGATGGGTGGTGCAGCTTATTTTCGAACATGCCTTGAGCCGGATGGACTTCAGGGTGAAGCACAGGGTGGAGGATGACGAGAAGATAACGGTGAAGAAGATAACCGTCGGCGGGATGTATCACAAGGGTGTTTTTCAGTCATTGCCTGTTCCTCAATGGACTCTTGACGGAAGCCGGATTCCCGTGACTTTCTTTGAAGGTAATGCCGAAGCGGGACCTCTTCCTCAGGAGATGGGAGACTACAGGATGGTGATCCCTCAGGAACTGGACACCTATGTGACCGTGGAATACGAATACACGACCTTTGCTGACACTTCGATAGAACTGAATGTCCGTACCGTTCCGCTCAGGACTAAGATCGAACCGGGAAGGAGTTATACCTATACCCTGACTGTGGGCATAGACGATGTGAAATTCATGCTTGAACTTATAGAAGAAGATGATGAATAGATATAGTTTCATAGCTTTGCTGATGTTCGTCCTGACTTCATGTTCGGAGAGCAGGCTGCGCACCGACGGTTCCGATGCAATAAGGCTGACCGTGGATGTGCCGGAAACGCGTGCGTCTCTGTTCGAGGGCAATGCTTCATTGTTTGACAAGGATGTAGGCGGACGCAGCTTCATGGCCTATTCATATATGGCTGGGGACGGGATCAACGGCGGAAAGACCTATATAGATGCGGCGGAGGTGGAATATTTTGAGGCTGCCGATGACTGGCGTTTTATCGATGCCTCAGGCAATTACATCAACTACTACTGGCCGAAGAACGGGAAACTGAACTTTTTTGCACACATGCCGGCGGTCAAGAGCGAGGCGGCGGTCACTGAGGTCGGATACAGTCATGGCGACGGCTCTTATTTCTTGTTCGACCTGCCGTTGTATTCTTATGATCCGGAAGAAAAAGATTCCGAGGTTCCTGAATCATCCCCGAATCAGGATGCCCTCAAGGAATTCATCTATGCCTATTCTCCTGACCGGGACAAGTCCTCCCAAGAAGTTGATGACGGGATAAGGTTACAGTTCATGCATCCGTTTGCCGCCCTGTATTTCGATCTGGGCATATCTTACCGTATGACGTTAGAGAGTATGACCATTAAGGGATTAGGCTATAAGGGGAGGTATGAATTCAAGGACGGCGTATGGACTTTGAAGCCTGATGATGTTACAGACGATCTGTATATAAGCGTTCAGGAAGGTGTCCCGAGTGAAGACCTCAATTTCAACTCTTCTATCGGCGGACCTTATCTCGTAATGCCTCAGGCTACGACAGGTCTGCAGCTCAGTATCAAAGGCAGAAGGCTGGACGATAGTGTTTATGACGAGACGGTCAGCCTGAATGTTTCGGGTGTCACGGAGTGGGAAGCCGGGAAGAAATATCGCTACACCCTCAATCTCGGCCAGGCCGATGCGGAGATTCTGTTCAAGGTGGCCGTTGAGGAATGGGGTGTGGTAAGTCATAAGAACAATATCAATGTGGAATAAGATGAAGAAACCGTTTTATATATGTCTGTTGCTCTGTCTGTGCTCCTGCGACCATTCCGGAGTGCAGGACCGTCCTGATGCCGGCAGCGGGATATGGCTGTCTGCGCGGGTGGAGGGCTCCGTGGCGACTAAAAAGCCGTATGTGCCTTATGAGGATGCGGACAGCGAACCCGATTATCCTACCTCGGAGAGGGTCCTGTCTGCCGATGTGTGGGGCTCTACCGTAAAATATCTGTTCAAGCATGAATTGAAAGATGATGGGAACCCTTATGACGGGAGTGGGACTGACGGTAAAGTGGCGATACACACCAATGCCTCTTTCAGAAGCGGTGACCCTCAGCTTTTGAGTGCAGCCATATATGGCAAGGGCGATGGCAGTACTCCGGAAGTGTATTTTGTGGCATTTCATCCTATGGGCTGGACTACTGCGGCTGCCGGGACTGCCGATGAAGGAAAGGTTGCGGCTTATAGCTTTGACGGCAATGATGATGTGATGTTTGCCCCTCAGGTGTCAGGTCATTATGCTACGGACTACGAGAAATCCCCTCAGCTTTATTTCCGCCATCTTCTCACATGGCTCAGAATCGAAGTCAAGGCCGAGAGCGAGACCGTCTCTGATGCATGGGGAAAAATAACGGCGATGACGCTGAAGTCAAAGAACAAGGTTACAGTGGATCTGTCGGAAAATGCATATCTTGAGACGACTGAGGACTCGAAAACCATATATACGTACAAGGGTTTTGAGGAAGATGACGGGCATATATCTTTCTCCGGCGAGGTGGATATGGCTTTCTTCTGCACTGAAGATGAAGAAGTATATGTAGAAGACAAGGTGACTGTCAGGAAGAAATTCACAGACGAAAAGTTTCCGGCTGGCCACAGCGGAAGTGAAGGCGGCGGATATAAGATACCGGGCAAGTTCGATTCGGCGGTGGAAGATATAGACCCTGTGGAAGTGGCCTATGTGATGTGCGCTCCTGTGAATGCCACGGAGATGGTTGTCGTTGATGGAAATGAGGTGGATTCTGCGGAATACGAGATTACAGTTGTAACGGAAAAGAGAACTGTGACCGTGCCTGTTGACCTTAGGGTCGAGGTTGATGGGGAGGATGTTCCTTATGAAGGTTCCACAAGATGCAGGCAGTTTACCCTCAGCCTGCTTTTCAAGATGGGAAATACGGTGAGTGCCACTGTTTATGCGAAGGACTGGATACCGGATGGAGTGATAGTCAGCGATTTTGGTGATGGGGAGATAAAATGATGAAGAATTCAATATATATGACAATTGTTGTCACGGCCCTGATGCTGACCGGCTGCTCGCGTGTCGTTGCTGACATTCAGGAGCGCGCTGTCATGATGAGCGCCGATGTCTGCGGACCTGACGTTGTTACCAAGGCTTCAGGCGAAGTCTATACGGGCGAGGTTCCCACGGCAGATAATCCGCTTGCGGTGGATCTTTGGTTTTCTGAAGAATCTGGAAAATACGGGACTGAGACTCCGGGAAACACAGAGACTTATATCCCATGTCATACCAGGATGACATTCGATACGGGCAATCCGGTGGCTGTGCTTTATGAAGGGGATTCAGGAAAAGCTCTCAAATATCCGACAGACGGGAACATAATGTGCATGGGCTTTTATCCTCAGGGCGTCTGGACCTGGTCCGGGACAGACGGAGTTGTCGCCACTGCGGAAATAGACGGTTCGGATGACCTGATGTTCGCTCCGGAGATAACGGGAAACTGGAACGATAAATTCGGACCGCAGCAGTACGGTCACGTCCTGGCGTGGCTGGAGATAGTAGGATGTGCGACCTCACATGATGCAGATGATGCATGGGGGAAGATAACGAAGATAAGCGTTTCTTCCAAAAGTATCGTAAATATAAGTGCGGCTGACGGCTCACCTGTCTATGCGGGTGATGATATTTCAATCCCTGCTCTCGACGATTCTGAAGGCAGGGATCTCAAGGTGGTTTTTGACAATACGGAAACTGGTGTTTACGGGTCGGTGTTCGTCAGTCCTGCAGAGTCTGTCACCGTCACCGTTCTGACCTCTGACGGCAAGACTGCGGAGAAAACGATTGCTCCTGCCGGTGGCTTCATGGCGGGACGCCAGTATGTGGTGGCTCTGTATTTCGATCCTCTTGCCATCATCGACGGATTCTGTACCTTGACTTCTTGGGAAAATGAGAATGACAATCTATATATCAGGTAACTTACAGATATGAATATTAAGATACATATATGGATCATTGGGGCATTGATGCTTTTCCTCTCAGGATGCGTTGAGGAGATTGACCGTCATGTCTATCCGGGCGAATATATAACCTTCACGGCCGGCATGTCCTCATATACGACAAAGGGCGGGGATGCGTTAAGCTCTGTTGCCGGGAAACTGGGCGTCGAAGAGGAGGACTGGATTGTGGAGGCCGGTACAAAGGCATCTCCGACCGTCCGGCTTACGGGGTCGGCAGGAGTGATTGCATATATGTATGACGGTGCGTGGACAGGCAAAGAGACTCCATGGCCTGAGATGGCCAATTCCGAATTTGTATTTGAGGGGAACATGCTTTCCGCCAGGACACCGGTGCGATGGACGGAGGTGTCGAAGGAAAGACTGAAAGTCTATGCCTATGCTCCGTATATGGAACTGGAAGGGCTCGGGGCAACTGCTGCATCCGACATGGCGATACCGTATTCTGTTCCGGCTGAAGTGGGGGAACAGCTTGACATCATTGTGGCGAAGCAGGATGTCGTGGCCGATTCCGAGAAGAACGGAAGCATTGACCTTGATTTTCAACACATATTGACGGCAGTCCGTTTCAAGATGGGGTTCGGCAGCAATGTGAAAGTGAAATCACTGACTGTCAATAATGTGTATGGGGCAGGGCGTTTCAGTCTGGGAGGGAATGACGGTTCAGGATGGAGTTTTGTTGACGGTGTACATTCCCAGAACAGCAGTTTTTCTATAGACTTGGGAGATGGCCGGGAATTCAGTTCAGGTGACATGATCAACGAAGACGACCTGACTTTGATGCTCATCCCTCAGACTCTGTCCTCGGCATCTTCTTTGACCTTGGAATATACGGATGGAACTGAAGTCAAGTCTTTGGTGTTTCCTCTCGACGGCAAGACCTGGGGGCTCGGCAGGATGGTCACTTATACCCTATATGACGCGGAGCAGAATACCCCTATCTATTTCGATCTGGCTGCTGGGAATGTTCATATCGGCTTCGAACTGAATAATGATACTTATAAAACATCCAAAACTGGATCAGACAGGATATATAAGGGTTTTGTGTTTGACGGAGCTCAGAAAAAAGAAGTCTATGGCGTTCATGATGATGATAATCAGTATTATGTATATCAGTCAGCAGGTACAGGAGGAGTCCCTGATCACCCTGCAGTGACATTGCCGGATGGCACCCTATGGACAGATTTCATAGAGAATAATACTTCTGTGGCGTCTGTCATAACTGGGTGGACAGAGGCTGTCGAAAGTACAGGCCGCACATCGACTCCACACAGAATTCATGTGCAGGGATCAGATATGACCGTCCGGATGACGATAGATGATATATGGTCGTCATATGAACATCGGTATCCGATGAGATCAACTGGGGGAATTGGCTTTGTCGCAGAGGGGAATGCTGCCCTTCTTCTGGATATACAAGGGGATAACCGTTTGGGCAATATTCATTATTGCACTGGTCTTGATTATACAAATCGATTGGAGTTTAATGGTACGGGGTCGGTTACGGTTGCAGCAGTAGGAGGAAAGACCGACAGCTATTATTCCAGTGGAGATTATTGGGGTGAAACCGTAGTGAATGACACTACCTTTGCATCTAATTTCTGGTGTGCGGCGATAGGTGGAGATGATTTTACTCCCAATTATTTGAGTTCCAGAGGACATAGCCATGGGATAGTCATAAACAGCGGTAATGTCTTTGCCGGCACCACAAAGGCAGAGAACTGTACGGCTATAGGTGCCGGGGGAAACGACCATGCTACGATCACAATCAATGGAGGAACGGTTACGGCTGTTGCAAGTACCACAGGAACGGCGATAGGCGGTGGAATCGGATTCGGATCTTCCGGTGGTGTAGGCAATGTCACGATAACGGGAGGTAATGTATATGCTTACAATCATTCGAACCGATGGGATATTCCGAGTTCTGCCATTGGAGGTGCGGGTTCGCGGAATGGAGCTGGAAATATCGGTAATGTAACTATAACAGGTGGCAATGTATATGCTCAGGCTGCTATGGGAACAGCCATCGGTGGCGGAAGCAGTATGTATAATATGGGAGGGAACGCTGTCGTGGAAATGTCCGGGGGACATGTCGTTGCGAGGAGTGTCAGGGCAGAAAGTGGTCTGGTTCCCGGCACATGGGTTGAGGCGGGTGCAGGGATTGGAGGTGGTTCAGGATGTACAAGTGGTGCAAATAATAATTATCCATATGTGAATGGAGGATCAGCCGAACGTATAATCGTTTCAGGAAATGCGGTAGTCGAAACGGGTTCTATCGGAGGAGGAAAGAGCGGCCATGAGAACGGATTTATCGGCACAGCGGTCATAAACGTCAGCGGCGGTTATGTTCAGGGCCAGTTCGTGATGGCGGCGGGATCTTCTACAGCTCCGACCTTCACCATGACAGGTGGAGTCATCCGCAACAGCAAGACTGCGGACGATGCTGATGACTATTACAATATCGTCAAGAATGGCGGAGCCGTATATATGGAGGACGGCAAATTCGATATGTCGGGCGGCACCATTACCGGATGTTCAGCCGAAAAGGGTGGGGCAGTGTATATCAGCAAGGGTGAGAAATCTCTGGTTGACCCGTCTTTCTCGATGAAAGGCGGAATCATAGAGAACTGCATTTCAACAGGCGACGGAGGCGCAGTTTATCTTGAGAACGGCACGGTGACCATAAGCGGCTCGGCCCAGATTCTTGATAATGTGAGCAGGGGAAGCGGCGGGGCTGTATGTGTCCGAAAGACATCTTCGTCCGTTCCGTCATTTACCATGTCGGGAGGTCAC
>JAFUQW010000075.1 GCA_017472115.1 Bacteroidales bacterium
AGCGGGAGTTTCGGATGTTCCGAAACTTTCCCAGAGCACTTCTGCAGTGGCTACCGTTCCGACAGACTCGTTTCCGTTCCCTTTGACAGGACTGAACTTGTAAGTTCCTGCTTCAGAAACTATATAACAATTGGCTGTCTCACCGTCTGTATTCAAATCTACGGCATCAATTTCCACATTCGGAATTTCCTCTTCTTTCTGACAACGGACGGACTGTCCGTAAACACAACTATTAATGCTCGCCGGATAGACATAGCCACCGCCGTTGAAGTACAATACATAAGCGCCGCTGCCATAAGGTGTAACCGACCAATAATTGGCGTAGTGACCGACACCGTCGGGCAAGCCGCTATTACTGTAACGAAAACCCGCAGCAGGATACCAGATGGATGAACCGCTGCCGAACTTGCCGGAGAAATTCATACCTTCATTCGTTGCATCGTAAGGATAGTCGCTGAACCGTGATGAAGATCCCAAGGACACTGACCACACCCCATTGCTGCCGCCGTCAGGAACACGCCAACCTGCAGGGCATGGGTCGTAGATCGTCTTCTCCGACTGCCAACGAGTGTTATCTGTCGATGAACCGCCTGTGTAATACCAGTCGTAGTTGCTATCATTCTGAGTAATAAAGGTCATCGGATTCTGAATGACATAATCAATTGTTCCACGATCAGAAGTAGAAGAAACACTTGAGGGCCAAGTAATAGTAGATTCCGCCAAAATATTCTCACTAATCGATGAACTGCCAAGGAACGGATCCTTGCGGCCCCACTGGTAATGAAGGCCGAGAGCGCCGACATCGCCCGGGGTGGCAGAAGTCGCGCCGAGGTTGCGGTCCATCATAGTGCCCGCATTGTTGTAATACACCTGTTCCGCAGGCTTGTCGGTCAGCCAGATATGCCATGACCATAGAATCGTTCCATCAGCGTCTTTGGCGGCAATGACGGCATTGCCTTCGCGGAAGGTTTTAGGGGTTGAGAAGATTATCGAGCCATCGGAATAAGATACCGACTTGATGAGGTCGCCGACAGCGGGTGTTTCTGATGTTCCGAAACTTTCCCAAAGCACTTCTGCAGTGGCTACCGAACCGACAGACTCGCTTCCGTTTCCTTTGACAGGACTGAACTTATAAGTTCCTGCTTCTGAGATTATATAACAGTTGGCCGACTGTCCATCGGAATTAAGATCTACGGGATCCGATATGTCTGTCTCAGCGTCATCCTTGAAGGTCAGGGTTGCGGCTGTGGTGCGCTGCGAGCGGGTGATGGTCAGAGGCTTTTCTGATTTCTTTGTCATTATGGCTCCGTCCGTCAGTTCTATCATTATCTCAAAAGAAGGGTATTCATTAGGAGGGAGAACAATGTGGAAAGGTGTAGGCTCCGTTTCGGACAAGGTTACTCCTTCACCGCAATCCAACTCCATGAAAGTCCCGATCGATGATGTCAAGATCATCTCAGGGACAGAGTCAAAGGTGTACGCCACCTCGGCACTTCCTGCTACAATCATAGGTTCCTCTGCCTCATTCTTAGGGTAAAATACGATTTTACTCACTGAGCCTGTACCCTGAAGTTTCAGGACAAAAATACCGCAGAGATTCTTGAACATGAATGTGTCACCTTCGAGGGTTGCGACCATCGGAAATGCTACGTCATCTATGTCATCTTCCACATAAGATTGAGTGTAAGGCATTGTAAAACAGAAGTTCCCGTCAGACGCATACACGGAACTGCCATAGGGATAGAAGGCAGAGTAATCCTCTCCCTCGGCAACCAGTCCCTTGAATATGGCACATTCGGTGTTTACGTCCTCAACGGAGTTCTTGAATTGTGTCACTACTTCTGAATCGTGCTCAACGACAGCGACAGATTCCTGAGGTTCGAACAGTATCGAGCGGTACTCCGATTCGTATGTGCCGTCCATAACAATCTTTGTTGCAGTGCCTTTCTCCACATAGGCTTCGAATGTCTTATCTACAAGATTTACATCCGGGACCTCCTCAACGAGTTCCTGCCTGCATGAAACTGCGAGGACGATGACGGAGATATATGTCAGTATTCTTTTCATAGTCGTTTTCGTTTTACCATTCATATTCAGAATCGCCCATATCTTCTGTGCCGCTGTCGGCGTCAGATTTGCTTGAACCGATTTTGTAACAACGGACGGACTCCCCGCAAGCGCAAGTGAGGTCGTTCGCCGGAAGGACAAAGAAAATTTTCATTTCATAAAAGTAGGTGAAGCTCAAGTTGCCACCAGGCGTAACCGACCAACAGTCGCCGTTGTCACCGACATGGCCGAGCGAACCGCTATAACTGTAACGACCACCCGCAACAGGATACCATATATATGAACTGCTGCCGAACTTGCCAGAGAAATTCATGCCTTCGTTTATAGCGCTATATGGATAAAAGAACCATGATGACGAGCCTACGGCCTTTGACCACACTCCGCTGCTGCCACCGTCAGGAACACGCCAACCTGCAGGACACGGGTCGTAGATCGTCTTCTCAGACTGCCAACGAGTGTTATCAGTCGATGAACTTCCGGTGTAATACCAATCATAGTTGCTATCATTACGAGTAATGTAGGTCGTCGGGTTCTGAATGACATAATCAATTGTTCCTCGATCAGAAGTCGAAGAAACGCTTGACGGCCAGTCAATAGTTGAGACGGCTTCAATACTTTCACTGATCGATGAACTGCCAAGGAACGGATCCTTGCGGCCCCACTGGTAGAGGAGACCGAGAGCACCGACATCACCCGGGGTGGCAGAAGTCGCACCGAGGTTGCGGTCCATCATCGTACCCGCATTGTTGTAATACACATGTTCCTCAGGCTTGTCTGTCAGCCAGATATGCCATGACCATAGAATCGTACCCGAAGAGTTCTTCGCCGCTATCACCGCGTTGCCCTCATGATATGACGGAGCTGTCCTGAAATAGACATGACCATTCCTGTACTCAACTGTCTCTATAAGGTCACCCACTTCAGGAGTCACCGAAGTACCGAAACTCTCCCAAAGCACCTCAACGGAAGCCACATAACCTACGGATTCGCTGCTATTGCCTTTGACCGGATCGAACTTATATGTTCCGAAATTTGAGACGACATAGCAGTTGGCGGTCTCGCCATCTGCATTAAGATCGGAGGCCGATGATGTATCGATAGGGTCTGGACCCGGACGGTCAGTGACATCTATATCCGTAAGTATGACAGAGACTACGGTTTCAGAACTTGATGAAACAGAGGTCCAGATGTAGTATCCTGTGATAGTGACATATTCCCCGATATAGTAGTCCATATCAATGACAGGATATGTCAACGAGACGATTACCGGACTGTCTCCTACCTGAATATTATAATAAGTTCCGTCATAACTCAATTCGCCTGTAACCCGGATTTTCAGAGGTTCATGACCGGACCATGCAAATCCGCCCAGATTATCCTCTGTCAATGTATAGGCACTTGTATATGGAACCGATGATGTACCATATACCACCACATCGTTCATGCTCAGCTCTCTGTTGTAGTGGAAGGTAGCCATAGTTCCATCCACAACGACCTCATCGCCTGCATCGACACTGCGCGTCCATCCTGACCCGGCATAGACATACAGCATATCGGCGTCATCATCAGAGAGAAGAAATCCGCGCTGTGTCACAGCAGCAACCACTCCCATAAGTTCGACATAAGTGCCATCCGAAAGGGTCAGGGCCTCATCCAGGGTGTATTCATCGGAATCTGTGCCGCCTCCGTCATCATTACCCCCATCATCATTGCCTCCATCCTCTTTTGGCTTAAGCGTACGGAGTGAGAAAATATCGGATTCAACCACAGCAAGACCGTCCGTGAGGACAAACTGATACCAGTATTCCGTATCTGGTTTCAATCCTCGAATTATTCCATGCAGATAACCTGTCTCATAAATTTCATACGATTCTTCAACCAGATCGTATTCCACGCAATCAGACATGGTTTCATATTCGGAAACTTTGAATATATATGTGACATCCCAATCATAGTTGACATGAAGTCCGGTATAATGAGCCTCAAAATAGAAAGAATCTTCAGTTATATCCTTGATTATAATATCTGTTATCTTTGGAACATTTTCATCTATATCCGATACCTGATAACATGAATTCAACATGAACGACAACAAAGGACACAATATGAGTATTATCTTCTTCATTTCAAACCCTCCTTGCTTTAGAAACAATAACCTACACCAAAACTACCCGCAGAACCTCCTTCGTACGGACAATAAAGCAATCCGGCATTCAGAATGACAGGTCCGGTCTTGAATGCGAGCGAAAAATCCATGACAAAATTATAATTATCGTCTGTCACGGAAGTATGTATCCATTTCCCTCCGGATATTTCATAAAATCTATCTGACTTTGTACCCCCGATACCGAAACACAAATGGACCGGAGACATAAGCCTCAGCATCGCACCGGCAACGAATGCATTATAAGTCATAGACTGTTTTCCTGTAGTCCACATATCCCACTCATAAACATCCACATATGAGACATAATCAGGTTTCCCTCCGCGAAAAACACCCTTGACATATCCACCTACATTCCTGCACCAGCCTGCCATAAGGCCGAAAGCAGGACGGACAGATACGACATCAGGCACAGCCATCTGAAACGAAACGAATGAATTATCCGTATAGGAAGCACCGGACTTCCACATCTTCATCTTCATTTCCGGCTTGCCTTTCTTGGCAAAACCGGTATAACCTCCATATGCAGCCTTTACCTTCCCTATGGCACTTCCGCTTTCTAACTTGAAGCTGCCGTCAAGACCTGTCATTGTCGAGACTTCTCCTTTTCCCTCATATACCTTCACTCCGGGTAAAGGTCTGCCGGTGAATGCATCCACAACGATTCCTGTTACCGACTTCTGAGCATAAGCACTCATCAAACTGGCAAAAAGGAACATAGTCACCGACAATATGCTCTTTTTGAAATACATCTTCATCATTTCTTCAATCTAATGTTTTTCCACATGCCGTTCATCCTGTATGACGGTATCACATTCGGAGTCTGACTCTTATGATTGACCACAACCGACTGCTGCCTTACCTGTTCCGTCACATAATCAGTCAATTCTCCAAGAGTGAGATCTCCTTTGGAGTCCTTAAGTTTCTTCAAGAGATAATATGTAAACATACCGTGTCCCTTGTCAACATAAGGAAAGGCCGTTTCGGATCCTGATGCAGCCGAGAATACAACCATATTTCCCGTCGGCACAGAAGGGGCTGCATCAAGAGCAACTCCCCTCGCAGCCACGATTGCTTCCCCTGTCTTTTTCGAACCGCTGAAGCAAGCATCAAGAAATACCACCACTTCTGATGCTCCGAGAGCCCCAAGTTCTGAATAAAGTTTATCAAGAGGATAGCAGACTTCCATCTGACGGCCGTCAGCATCAACAGGAAGAAGATAACCGTTCTTAGTCCTTTCATCCGGAATACCATGACCGGAATAATAGAATATAACTCTGATCTTACCCATTGGAAATGCCGCCGCAATGTCGTTGATATCCTGAATAGCGCGAAGCATGCTGCCGTATGTCGCGTCCGGATAATATCTGATGTTGTCTTTCGGAAGTCCGAGAGTCTTTTCGCAGTAGTCGCAGAAAATCTTGCCGTCGTTCAAAGCCATCGGTACATTGCCGACAAAATCATAGTTCTCATTTGCAATCACCACTGCAAAGACATGCTTCTGTTTAGATGAAGAGACAGGTATGTCAACATCAACATCCGACTGGGCAATAGTAACCTTGGACCGGTTGACATTTCGACGGACATTTCCACCGTGCCCGATCAAGTCGTCATAGCTGATGTCCTGAAAAGCGATGTCAACCTCTGTCTCCGTATATTCCATATCATTGCTTCCGTCAAAGACATAAGACTTGCCTGTAGGGGTGACAAATGTCATTTTCTTAAGAACGATACGGTCCCCGCTGATAGCGTATTCCGGATTTGTAAACTTCACTCCGTTCCAGCTGCTCATGAATATCTGGGCTTCGTTACCGGCTCTCGGGACAGGAATGATTATGTCACCGTATTTTGATTCGGCAAGAAATACTTCATGCTCAGGATCATATGGCATCAGAGTGATGTCGCGATGAGAAAGATTCTTTGCATACAATGAAAGATAACTGCTTTCAGCCTGTCTTTTGAGTTCCTCGACCTTTGCATTTCTTGAAGCCTCTGTGACACGACTCTGATATTCGCTTATGGTCTCGAACTGATCCTTCTGCTGCCACTGAGCCAGCCTTCCTTCAATGAACTCCTTGGCATATTCAGAATAAAGAGGGATCCGGTTCGTCACGATTTCTCTATTGTCCTGAGCAGGGGCTCTTGCTGATGATTCCGAGGAATCATCGTAGGCCACTAAAGACGGAATGACAGAGGATGAGACCGGAACACCTCCCAAAACACTTATCTTGTCGTTGACAACTTCAGCTCTGTCCTCCTGATCAAGGCATTGATAAATGGTCGCAAGGCCTTCAAGGTATTTCAAAGATGCCGGTTCTACGTTGATGATATTGTTGAAAAGTGGGATGGCATTACGAAAATAATCATCAGATGTACTCTTATAGCGGCTCTGAGTCTTGACATCTCCTCCCGACATGCTCCTGTTGAAATACAGGACACCGACATTATAGCAGTTCACTGCAAGATGTTTTGCTATAGAAAGGCTCTGAGGACGTTTCTTCTGAAGATTCTGCCAGGTCAGATAAGCATTCATATAATCGCCGGTACGCTCATACATCAGGGCCTGAATCTGAAGAAGTCTCTCATCATCAGGCTTCATCTGCCTCGCCTTGGATACATATCCTTCAAGTCTCTCATACAATTCATTATCCTGACAAATATCGATGGCCTGTGCCAGATATTCAAAATAATACGGGAATTCCGCGATACCTTCATCAAGAGTCTTGAGAGCAGCATAGATATCCCCCGTCTTTACAAGTGCATCCGCCTTGAAGCGGAACGAGTCTCTACGATGATCCGTCTCATGGGTATCGATATATAGCGACAGATACTTTACAGCCCCCTTGTAATCTCCGGAGTTATAGCTTCCTGATGCCGCGAAGTAAACGAGTCTGGTATAATCGGGGTCGTCAGTGTAACGTTCTCCGGCAAACATCGGCATATATCCCATGTCAAGATATGCCTTGGCATGACGCAAGGCTTCCGCCGTTCTTCCAGACTGCGAATGATATACGGCACCGTTTCTCAGATACGGGCGGAGATTCACAAGCATTTCCCTGACTTCGGTATATGCAGCTGCATTACGGTCTATATAGTCTGCAACCTTGCGACATTCATCGTAACATTGATAGGATACAGAATATAACTTAGCCTTGTCAGAAGATGAATTGGCCAAAGCAATGAATTCACGGTAGCGCTCCTGAGCCTTTGACAACGACTGCGAAAATGCTTGATTATATGCTAATAGAGACAGTATCACTGTCAATACAATAATCTTCTTCATATCAGAATACATCTATGAATTTGAAATCGACAGACACCTTCCTGTATTTTCCACCAACCTTGTCCATAAGCATGATGTTGTAAACATATTCAACTTCCATCTGACGGACCGCCTCAAGGTTCTCACTGATATATGAAGCCAATCCTGCCGCACGAAGAAGGGCCAGCTGGCGGTTATCCGTGATTCCCGTACTGACTGTAACGGTAATCGGCTCAAGTCCTTCTCCCACAGGCTGGTCTATATAATTTCCGTAAGATCCGTCATATCTGATACGTCCTTTGACCGGAAGTACATCAGCGGTTCCGGTGATTATGATCTGAAGTTTCTTACCGCTCTTTATATATTTGGCAAAGTCCGTATCAAACGCAGTCTCTATGATCGAGCACATCGATCTGGCTGCTCCGGATCTGTCCAAGCGATATTCTCCTGCCGAATAATCTTCTCGACGGGAATATCCTTCATCAACTTTGTATTCAAACCCGATATTATAATCCAGTATCTTATTTCCGGCATCATCAAGGTGAGAAGAGACAGTAGCTGCCACTGATATATCCGTGTGATTGGAGATTGTCTTCTGTTTCTTGGCTGCAGTAACGATATTATCCTTTATTCCTTGCAGTTTGACCTCATCCATATTGGACATCACTACAAGATCGACCGGCACGAAGTCCTTCTCAGGATACATATATGCCAGTTCCTTTCTCTCCATGTTGTCGAAGGTATATGTCTGGCCGGTCTGCCTGTTGAACACCTCAAGATGCAGGAGTTCGAAGCGGTCATCCTTGCCAACACGATATACAGGATTACTGAATTCAAGGTTGTCCGTATCCATGAAGAATCCCACATCTTCTGCCGGGACATCGAGATAGAACGGAGGCATGGAACTGATGTTGACAGCCAGGGTATTGGTCTGCGGATTGAAACTCCCAAGAGTGATTTCCGACATTCTCAAGGCATCACCTGCCATCCTTGTGGCAATCTCCTCTTCATAAAGTCTTTTCTGTATCTCTATGGTCTGAGGATTGACTCGAAGGTTATATTCTTCGAAAGTCTCTGTGTCCATTTTACGACTCCACTCGGTCATCCTCATATCAAGTTCGTCAGCAAGAAGTTTTCCATAATTCGGCAGAAGATCCGACAAGGACTGATATTCAACAGAATTGGCCGTATTATAGAAAATATAGTCATTACCTTCAGCATCCTCTGCAAACTTCACAGATGTGACGCCCGGATACGGAGCTTCATAATACTGTCTGTCGATCTCATTGAGGATATTGACCACAGCTATTCTCTTTTCGTCACTCACCACCGCCATATACTTATCTTCCGGATGAAGATCGCTTCCTATCGACATCCCCATCGCATGGACTTCATCCATGAGTACACCGGTCATCGCATCATAGCGCTGCAGCCTGCCATCTGATAGAAGCACCAGAATGCATGTACCATCATGAGTGAAATGAACGGAACGCACATCAGAGCCCGTTTCAGGCATCGACGTATGAGTCATATAATTCAAGTCACACAACAACATTTCACCAGCATTAGCCAAAACCATCTTACGTTCGTTACGGCTAACAGCTATAATAGCCCCGGATGTGCCTGCTTCCAAAGTATCTTTAGGAGCGAATTTATGCTCCGGATCAAACGTATAGACCTTTCCATTGACATCTGACACATACAGAGACAAGCCGTCGGGGGAGAAACATGATGAAGAAGGATTTCCATCGGAATCATAACGGAATACCTGTTTCCCGCTTTTCCATAAATCAAAAGCCGCTAATCCTTTGCTTTCTCCCTTGGAATACAGTACGGTAATAACCTTGCCATCAGGACTTATGTCAAACGAAGATATGTCACCAGGTACCTTACACACTGTACCTGACATCACATTATACACGGTCTTGCCGCTATGATAATATCCTCCTGAAGAATACGTACCTACCGATTGCGGACGATGTTTCTGAGGATAAGAATGACTTATGAGCGATTCCTGTACGGTCTGTCCCGAGAGCGTGGCAGAAATCAACATGACTGAAAAAGTCAACAGCCTTATTCTGAAACTCATTATTTTCTTATAGTTATATCTTTTGTAATTACGAAGAAACCTGCATCTGACGAACGTCCTTTGACAAGCCATTTCTGAAAATCGGCATAATCAAGTGACGGAATCGAGTAAACATCCGAGTCGAACGGGATAGTGAAAAAATCCTTTGAAAATATGATATACAGCCGATTATACTCAATTTCCTTCGATGTTGACATCGTATATTGCTGAACATCCTCAAAGACATCATTACGGTGAAAGAAAAGATATTCACGCTTTCCTTTCACTTCAACCTTACCATCAGTCTGTGAGACATAAGGCAGCAGACGAAATACAGTTTTGTCACCATCATACTGATAGACAGCTACATACCCATCGATTGGCGATAATAATGACATGTACAGGTGATCACCGTTCCTGAATTCCAGGACTTCTTCATTTCCTGTCGGATTGTCAAGTACCTTGATATTCAGGTCAGCCACTGCCCTCTTTTCATGCAACTCCCTGATTTTTCCTCTTATTGAAACAGAGACGAAAAACATATCATCGGACACACCTTTTCTATATTCCGGCACTCCGATTGTCTCGATCCATTCTCCCCGTACTTCGCTTTCCCCAAATGAAAGGAGATCTGTCTGAGACTCACCATTTACAGTCTGCATGCGAGTCATGTTAAGTGCTCCCACCCGCATACCGAAATTATCCGCAATAGCCTTGACTTTTGCCCTCTGCACGACTATTTCCTTAGCCTGTTCATAAGTGACATTCTCGGGGATGACATAAGTATAGTCAACTGAAACTGTCTGCACCCTTTGAGCGTAAGATGCTACCGCCACAAAGACTGCAGACAATATAAGAATCCCTTTTCTAAACATAAAGGGAATATTACAGATTCAATAAAGCGTTCACTTCCTCCTGAAGTTCCTCAGCCTTATTCTTCAGTTCTTCTCTAAGAGCATCCTTGGCAATAGACATGGCATCCTCATAAGCATATCCTATAACCACTCTGACCTCTTTTCTTCCTGCGCGAAGTTCCCTATAAAGCTCCACAATCGGAATCACTCTACCCAGCTTCTGTTCCACGATACTCTTGCTCGCCATTATCGTCTCAACCACAGATGCAGCATCCATTCTTGCCTCCTGAGAGTTTGCAAGATTTGTTTCCGCTATTATTGTGAGTTCTTTCTGTATGCTTTCTGCGAGATTGATTCTTGCAAGTTCATTAGCCTGCATCAAAGCTGCATCAAATGTATCTCCTACTGACTGTGCTTCTCCTGTAACATATTTCGGATAGCCACTTTCGTCATATTGCAATTCCATCTGATAAGCCCTGTCAAGCTGCTTTTCTATCGGAAGATTACCTGGAGCGACCATCCAATCGTCCTTCTTATATTCCTTAGCCGCCTTGCGTGCAGATTTCGAAGCTCTTTCATTCAATTCCTGCTTAGTCATCTGAGAAAGTTCCTGTCTCTCTTTTGCGATTGCAACACTTGAAGATTGTGCGTTCATTGAAGTTGAACCGACCAGCATTGTACAAAACAACGCTGCAAGTCTAAAACATTTCATAGTAAGATTAATTAATTGGTTTAACATTTGCAACCTTACTGTGACCCCAAGGCAGTATATTATAAGGTATTATAAGCGGAAAGTGTGGAGCCATTTCCGTTTATCCAAAAGAAGGTTGTGGTAAGACCCCTACAATAATAAACGATAAACACCCCACACCCGAATAGATATGAGGTGCCTCAGAATGAGACATAACTATACCTATACACGAGCGCAAGTGTCAATTCGTCATCCTATTGTATTGAAAACTACCACATTTTCTTTTGAGGATATACGAAAACACTTTCGCAAAATATGTCTGCTGAATCACTCAGCATGACAAAGATACATTAAAACACCGGAATAATCAACCGAAATCGGAATAATAGTGCATCCTACATTGATAATAAACGCATTACGCTGAAAATCTCGGAAATACGGGAAATAGCAATTAGCAATACACATAAAATACAATAGGCTTCTGACCAATCACAGAAGTCGAACTAAATCGGTTTCTTGTTTTTATTTAATGATACGACATATCTGATCAGACCAGGGAGATCACTTCTTCACTGCCATTCTGAACAAAGTGAAGCATCTTTATAACAAACCTTGATACGTAAATCTTTGACACTCACCTCAATAGATCCATAGCTTGCCTTCCTTACCACGCGAGCCAGACCCATCAAGACTCTGATAGACAATAGATTACGTATCACAGACTTCGAAGGGTGCAGATATCATGTTCAGAATGTCAGATGAAAGGAATAGATGACAGGCGAAAAAATCGTGCTGCAAGGCATAACGGCAGGCGAATACGTCGGCCTGCCGCGCTGAGCAAGCTCCGCAGTTCAAGGGCTTCCGCTCGCTATGCCTGCTCTATGCTCCTCGTTCTCCACCGAAAGGCCGGTTTTCATGGATAAAGTCATCCTCGGGCATATTATCAACTCTAAGAACCAAGAGAAGCTGACCTTTTCGGGTCAGCTTCGCAACTTGCTTTGAATGCCTGATGGCGGGGATTAGCGTAGAAGTCGGTCGAGGAGGCGGCGGAGGGATTTCTCGTCAACCGCCTGGCCGTCAACAAGTTCATCATTGGCGATGATGAACATCGATGGGAGGGCGGTGACGTTGTAGAGCGTCGCATATGGAGAAGCGGCACCCTGAGCGTCACATACATTGATCCATGGGAGTTCCTGATCCTTCACGGCTTTTGCCCACACTGCCTTGTCAACATCAAGGGAAATCTGATATATCTCAAGACCTTTCTTGTGATAATCGGCATAGACAGGCTTGAGAATATCCTGATTGAACATCTTCTGAGAAGCATCGGCAGCGCTCCAGAAATATACGAGGACTACTTTTGAGTCAACATCGCTCAGCCTTACCTTCTGAGACCTGACATCAGGAAGAATGATGTCCGGATAATTGATCTCTTCGGCATTGTCTATGCGTGACTGAAGTTCAAGATAGCCATATCTTGCGTCGGCCTCTTTGCGGAGAGCCTTCACATATCTGGATTCAGGATAGACAAGTTCGAGAGAATCGGCTATAGATCTGAAATGGATCGCATCCGTATGCTGTGAGAACACCGGAAGCTCCGGTCCGAAACTCTGGAAGAATACCGGCACGACTGTCAGCGAACGGCTGTTCTGCATGACATATCTCACGCGGTCACGATAATATCTAAGATACTCCTGTCCCATATCGCGGGTTATCTGCTGAGCTTCCTTCTCTGAGGCAGACTCCAACTTGAGAGAAAGGGCATCGAGCCTGGAGAGAGCTTGAGCAAAATCCTTCTCTACCTGTGCAAGCTTGAGTGACTCTTCTGAGCCGGCAAGAGTGAAACCGCCAAGAGTATCGGACTCGACAGTCACTGCATCACCGGCCTCGAGAAGAAGTGAGGCTATCTTTGTGTCCTTATAGAACACATATACAAATTCAGGCTGTCCCTCCTCTACTGCAACCTTGTAGGAATACTTTCCGGCTGCATCTGTGGCCACGGTGTCGAGTACAACGTACCTGTTTACGTCAAGAAGCTTGACAATCACTTCGCTCGACGGAGCTGAAGCGACAGTTCCTTCGATGACGGCGTTGGTTGAACATGCTGCAGCCATGATTGCGGCAGCAACAACGATTATGATCTTACTTAATCTTTTCATATTCTTTAAGAATTGCTGAGGCTATTTCAGTGAACTCATCTGAAGTAAGCTCAAGTTTCTTTTTTCTGAAATCCATGTCAGCCTCCGTTGCGAGGGGTACAAGATGGATGTGGGTGTGAGGGACTTCCATTCCGAGCACTGCAACACCGACTCTCATGCATGGAACCGCTGCCTTGACGGCTTGAGCCACCTTCTTGGCAAAGGCGCAGAGACCCATATATGTCTCATCCTCAAGGTTGAAGATATAGTCATCCTCTACATGCTTAGGAATCACGAGGGTGTGTCCCTTTGCCATGGGAGCGATGTCAAGGAATGCGTAGAAATCATCATTCTCAGCTACCTTATAAGAAGGAATCTCCCCTTTAGCTATTTTAGTGAAAATTGTTGCCATATTACAATGTAATGTCAAGGATTTCGAACTTGATGACGCCGGCAGGAACCTTGGCCTCCACAACGTCACCTACAGCGTGTCCCATAAGAGCCTGTCCGATAGGGGTCTTGGCAGCGAGTTTGCCGGCCATGAAGTCTGCCTCGTTTTCGCTTACGAGGGTGAAGTTCATGATCTGGTTGGTGGTAAGATTCTTTACCTTTACCTTATTGAGCATCTGCACCTTGTCCGTACCGATCTGCGACTCGTCGATCACGCGGGCATTGGCCACGAGATTCTGGAGCTTTGCGATATTGAGTTCGAGAAGGCCCTGAGCCTCTCTTGCAGCCTCATATTCCGCATTCTCAGAAAGGTCACCCTTATCTCTGGCCTCCGCGATGGCCGCAGATATTACAGGACGTTGGGCAATCGCCTCCGCAAGTTCCTTCTTTAGTTTGTCAAGACCCTCCTGGGTCATATATTGAAGTGCCATAATTATTTAATTATTAAAACTTTGGTTTCATTATTTCAGAGTAGATCACGAGTTTCTTCGGATCTATCTTTTCTTTCTTTTCTGTCTGTTCTTCAACAAGCATAGGCTTGGAAACCGGCTTTCTTGTCCTCGGCATCACCGGTGTCACCTGTATCTGCTGCAAGCTCGGCTGCGGAGAAACAGCTACCGGAGCCGGAGCAACATCTTCCTCATCAGAGTCATCATCCTGATCCTTATCATTGCCGAACATCTCGGCCCATTCATGGACCTTCTCAGCAGTCTCTACTCTGCCGGATGACCTCAGTTTCTTTTCCACAAGCTTGAACGCCAATGGAAGAAGCACCAGAAGTAAGCCTAATATCGTTTCCATACTTTCTTTATTTTTAAGAGACAGGTATCTCTATCCTTTTCAAGTTGGGCCTTGAGGTCGGACAGGGAATCGAAACGGATCTCTTCACGTATCCTGTCAATGAAGGTCAGTTCCATATCGAGTCCGTATATATCCTCATCAAACTCAAGGATGTGGGTCTCGATCGTGCGGGCGTTACCTGTTCCGACAGTAGGTCTGCAACCGATGTTGCACATACCGTAGAATTCCTGTCCGACAGTCCTCACCTTCACGAAATAGACACCGTTGCAAGGGACAAGCTTCAGAGGTTCGTAGAGCTGCATATTCGCTGTCGGGAATCCTATCGTGCGGCCTAATCTGTTGCCTGCGACCACAACCCCGTGCAGAGAATATTCATAACCCAACATCTCGGAAGCACCCTTCACATCTCCCTCCTCAAGCCGCTGACGGATCTTGGTAGAACTCACGGCAAAGCCCTTTCCGGATGAAACCATCTCCGTCCTGATCACCTCGAGTCCGAGGCTCACGGCCACAGAGGCCACCTGATCCGCACCTTCGGCATCACAGCCCATCCTGTTGTCGTATCCGAGAAGGATGGCCCTGGCGCCATATTTATCCATGAGCATGCGGAGATACTGTTCCGTAGTCATGGCGCTGAAGGCTTTCGTAAACGGAAGCACCTCAACATGACCGACTCCAAGGTCGTGAAGCATCTGCTTCTTTTCCGTAAGAGTCGTAAGAAGCCTGAGTGAACGGGCCTCCTTTTGCAGCACATTACGGGGATGTGGCCAGAATGTGATGACCATGCTTTCATCCCCGCGTACTGCTGCAGCCCTGACGAGCTGCTCTATTACAAGACGGTGTCCGGTGTGGACACCGTCGAAGAATCCGGTTGCTACAACCATCTTACGAGTTCGAAGTCCTGACGGTGAGGAAGGTCTGCGTTCTTTGCATAAATTCTTCCTGCCACCTGATAAAGACCTGATCTGTCAGGGTTGATCGAAGCCACATACTTCGCTCTGCCGTCTGCAGATTCTGAAGGAGTGAATTCATATCTCTCCTGGATGTGGAGCTTGCCCTTGTTGTCTGTTGTCGCGAAGAGAAGCTCTACACCGATCTCCTCAGGTCTGAGATCGCCGATATTGAGGACAACCTCTGCCTGGAAATCGTTTCCGATGGCAAGGCTGTCGCTGTTGCCGTCCGGAGCGGTCACTGAAACCACCTCGACATTCTTCCACTCGCGACGGAGATGCTTCTTCCAAGCCGCAATCTCACGTGCCATTGCATAATCATCTGCAACGATTTTCTCGTATCTCGCAGACTGTGGCACATAGTACTGGTTGATGTAGTCTGTGAGCATACGGTTGGTTGTGAAATTGCATGCAACCTGTGCCACACAATTCTTGATATACTCGATCCAATCAGATGAGCGGCCAGTAGAAATGCTCTTGTTGTAGTATGTAGGTGCGATCTCGTTCTCAATCATGTTGTAGATGGTAGCGGCATCGAGTTCGTCCTGATAGTTCTGGTCATCATAGGTCCTTTCCATAGGAAGAGCCCATCCGGCGCCTTTCTTATAGCCCTCGACCCACCATCCGTCAAGTACGGAGAAGTGCATAACGCCGTTCATGGCAGCCTTCTCGCCTGATGTTCCGGAAGCCTCAAGAGGACGTGTAGGGTTGTTCATCCAGATATCCACTCCCTGAACGAGATATTTCGCCACTGCGATATCGTAGTTAGGTACAAAGACGATCTTACCGATGAAACGCTCCTGCTTCGAGATGTCCACAATCATCTTGATGAGGTCCTGACCTGCCTTGTCAGCCGGGTGAGCCTTACCTGCGAAGAGGAACTGCACAGGCTGTTTAGGATCGTTCACGATCTCTGCAAGTCTGTCGAGGTCACGGAAAAGGAGATGCGCTCTCTTGTATGTCGCAAAACGACGTGCGAAACCGATGGTAAGAACGTCATCGCGAAGAGTCTCCTTGATCTTCACCACCTGACGAGGTGAATAGTGACTCGCTGCAGCAGGATCAGAAAGTCTTCTCTTCACTTCCTCGATGAGTCTCTTGCGGAGTGAAGTGCGGATATCCCAGACTTCTTCATCTGATATCTTGTAGATTCCGTCGAAGCATGACTTGTCATAGTGGTGTGTCTTGAACTCCTCACCGAACACCTTCGCGTGGACTTCCTTCCATTCCGGTGCAGTCCATGTAGGATAGTGTACACCGTTGGTGACATAGCTCACGTGGAGCTCTTCCGGAAGATAGCCTGGCCACATGTGACCGAGAATGTCGCGGCTCACCTCACCGTGAAGCCATGACACACCGTTGACCTCCTGTGAGATGTTGGCGGCAAGAATCGACATGGAGAACTTCTCGCTCACGTCTGCTCCATTGTTCTTTCCGAGACCCATCATTGTCTCCCAGTCGATCTTGAGACGCTGCGGATAGTGACCGATGTACTTGCGGAGGAGTCCCTCGTCGAATGCATCGTGTCCTGCAGGGACAGGAGTGTGGGTTGTGAAGAGTGACGAAGCCCTTACCACTTCAAGTGCCTCCTGGAATTCGAGGTTGTCGTCAGCGATGAGCTCACGGAGTCTTTCGAGACCGATGAATGCAGCGTGGCCCTCGTTGCAGTGATATACCTGCGGAGCGAAACCGAGCTTGCGGAGGGCGCGGATACCGCCGACACCGAGGAGAAGCTCCTGCTTCAGACGGTTTTCCCAGTCACCACCGTAGAGGTTGTATGTGATGGACCTGTCTTCAGGAAGGTTCTCAGGGAAGTCTGTATCAAGGAGATAGAGTTCTGTACGACCCACATCGACTCTCCAGAGGCGTGCATTGAGGTTGCGGCCAGGGAAGGCTACGCTGATTGTAAGCCAGTTGCCGTTCTCGTCACGTACAGGAGTTGCAGGAATCTTCATGAAGTCCTGTGCCACGTCTTCAGCCACCTGCTCGCCCTGTGCTGTAAGCTTCTGGTTGAAGTAACCGAAACGATAGAGAAGGCCTACCGCCACGAGGTTGGTGTTCATGTCCGAAGTCTCCTTGATGTAGTCACCGGCGAGGATACCGAGACCGCCTGAATAGATCTTGAGGGAAGTATCAAGACCATACTCCATACAGAAATATGCCACAGAAGGAGATGTGCGCTCTGCCTTAAGAGCCATGTATGTATTGAACTCCTCCATCACAGTCTTGAGGTCTGCGAGGAATTTGTTGTCCTTTTCAAGCTTCTGATATCTCTTGAGGCTTACCT
>JAFUQW010000076.1 GCA_017472115.1 Bacteroidales bacterium
AGGCTATGTGCGCTAACGAGTAATACATACGCTTATGGCATTCGCTTATTTTCCACATACGGAAGATGACATACGCCAGATGCTGGACAGAATCGGAGTAGGATCCCTCGAGGATCTCTACTCCGATGTGCCTCAGGACGTCATATATCGTGAAGAATATGATCTTCCTGATGCTATGTCAGAACTGGAGGTACGTCAGTATTTCGAAGGACTGGCCGACCAGAACCTCGGCCTGTTCTGTCTCTGCGGCCTTGGTGCCTACGACCATTATTCTCCTGCAGTCATTCCTCATATCATCTCCCGTTCGGAGTTTCTGACTGCTTACACGCCATATCAGCCTGAAGTTTCCCAGGGTACCTTGCGTTATATATTCGAGTATCAGTCAATGATAACCGAACTCACGGGCATGGACTGCACAAACGCCTCGATGTATGACGGAGCCACTGCGGCTGCCGAGGCCATGATTATGGCCATGGCAGCTACAAAGAAAAAGACACGCGTCCTTCTGTCTGAAGGCCTTCTTCCACAGGTGATAAAGGTGGTCAGGACTTATGCTAAGTTCAATGGAGTGGAACTCGGATTCATCCCATGTCATGAAGGTGCAACGTCATATGGGGCACTCGTAGCCGAACTTGCGGCAGGTGATGTGGCCGGTGTGCTTGTTCCCGGCATCAACAAATATGGCATCATCGAGGATATGACCGGCTTTGCAGATGCCGTACATGCCCAGAAGGGCCTCCTTATGGTTTATTCGGATCCGTCATCCCTTGCAGTCATCAAGACTCCTGGAGAGTGGGGCGCCGATATCGTATGCGGAGATTCTCAGTCTCTTGGAGTGCCTCTCTGTTTCGGCGGTCCGTATGTCGGTTTCCTTGCCTGCACGAAGGATCATGTGCGCAAACTTCCGGGCCGTATCGTAGGAGCGACAAAGGATGTTGACGGAAAGCGTGCATACGTCCTTACACTTCAGGCCCGCGAACAGCATATCCGTCGCGAGAAAGCGACCAGCAACATCTGCTCGAACCAGTCTCTGATGGCACTTTATGTGACCGTATATATGTCTCTCATGGGTCCTCGCGGACTTCGTGAGGTAAACGAGCTCAGCTACGGCGGTGCGCATTATCTTCATGACAGGCTTCTTGAGACCGGACTTTTCGAGAAGGCATTCGACAAGCCGTTCCTTAAGGAGTTCACTCTCAGGTCACTTGTGCCTGTGGACAAACTTCAGGACGCTCTCATGCTCATAGGTGTGTTCGGAGCAGTCGAGGTCGAGAAGGGACTTGTGAACTTCTGTGTGACCGAGAAGGTCTCTAAGGAGAACATTGACGACATTATCGGATATCTTTCATCTGTCGTCCTGAGCGAAACGAAGGACCTTTCAAATACGGAGGAATAGTCATGAAGTATTACGATAAACTGATCTTTGATCTTTCCAAGGCCGGAAGACAGGGATACTCATTGCCTGCAAACAAATGGGACAACGCGGTTGCCGAACTTCCTGCAGGTCTTCTGCGCTCGGAAGCTCCGGCTTTGCCTGAGGTGAGCGAGCTTGACGTGGTACGTCATTACACCAATCTCTCACAGATGAACTTCGGTGTGGATTCCGGATTCTATCCTCTCGGAAGCTGCACCATGAAATACAATCCTAAGATCAACGAAGAGATCGCTGCGATGCCTGCATTTGCCGGCCTGCATCCTCTTCAGCCGGCTTCTACCGTCCAGGGCGCGTTGCGTCTGTACAAAGACCTGTCACATGCACTTTCGGCTATAACGGGAATGGCTGAGTTCACCTTGGATCCGTTTGCAGGAGCTCATGGCGAACTCACCGGACTTATGGTCATCCGTCAGTATCATATATCCCGTGGCGATCTCAAGCGTACGAGAATCATAGTTCCTGACAGCGCACATGGCACTAATCCGGCTTCTGCAGCTGTCTGCGGTCTTGAAATCGTACAGGTCAAGTCGAATGCGTCGGGCCTTGTCGATGTGGAAGATCTCAAGCCTCTGCTTGACGATACCATCGCCGGCATCATGATGACCAATCCGAACACTCTCGGACTTTTCGAGAAAGAAATAAAGGAAATCGCAGCCCTCGTTCATGAATGTGGCGGACTTCTTTATTATGACGGAGCCAACATGAATCCTCTGATGGGTGTCGTACGTCCGGGCGATATGGGATTCGACGTCCTTCACCTCAATCTGCACAAGACATTCTCTACTCCTCACGGAGGCGGCGGTCCCGGTGCCGGTCCCGTAGGTGTCGCGGCTCACCTGGCTTCTCATCTCCCTGTTCCGAAAGTGATGGAAGCTGAGGACGGCAGCCTTTATATAGCTGACGGTACCTGCAGATGCTCTTCTTCTCCTGAAGGCTCCGGTGCTTTCGGTCCTGCATGCGGATGCAAGCCTGAATGCAGGTGCGGATGTCAGGCCTGCGGTCAGATTTCCGGATTCATGGGCAATTTCGGCGTGCTTCTGAGGGCATATACCTATATCCTTATGCTCGGCAGGCAGAACATAAGGATGGTCGGTCCACTTGCCGTTCTCGGAGCCAACTATATCAAGGAGTCACTCAAGGACTGTTACAAACTTCCTATTCCGACAGTGTGCAAGCATGAGTTCGTATTCGACGGTCTTGCAGACCAGTCAACAGGCGTTACCACCCTCGATGTGGCCAAGAGGCTTCTGGATTATGGCTTCCATGCTCCGACCATATATTTCCCACTTCTCTTCCATCAGTCGATCATGATCGAGCCGACCGAGACGGAGTCGAAGGAATCTTTGGACGGATTCATCGAGATAATGAAGCATATAGCGGCTGAGGCTCTTGAAGATCCGGAATCTCTCAAGACCGCTCCGCACACAACTCCTGTGCGTCGTCTTGATGAAACCACCGCAGCGCGACAGCCTATATTAAGATTCAAAGATATGTAAACAATGTAGTCTGGTTTTCACTGTCATTCTGAGCGAAGCGAAGAATCTTTACAGATGCAACAGTTCATAATTTAGATGCAACAGTTGTCATTCTGAGCGAAGCGAAGAATCTTTAAA
>JAFUQW010000077.1 GCA_017472115.1 Bacteroidales bacterium
ATCCACAGAAATGACAGACTTCTTGCCCAAGCTCAACTTGAGCCATCCATCATTATTAAAACGTTCCTGATAGCTGTAAACGATATGGTAGCCCTGATCATATGTTCCTATCCAAAGATTGCCGCGGGTATCCGTATACATGCAGGTGATCTTCACATCCGGCACCTGAAACGGAAAACCATTCTCGGACTGATGCTTAAGAGTCTTTTCCTCGCTGTCATATACGAACAGTCCATGCTTTTCGGTGTTTATATATACAACCTTGGCAGACGAGAAGTGTGCATACGTAACGACGGATTCCGAAAAGATAGGATGGACCTCAAACACAGATGGAACATCAATGAAAGATGATGTTTTGGTGTCATACAACAAGACACCAGTATGAGAACTCATCCATATGACACCTTCGGGAGTCATTCCGAAATAAGTCGGAAATCCTTCTAAAGAAACAGTATGTTCAAGCTGCATCGTAGTCAGATCATAACGTCTTAACGACAATGCTCCTGCAAGTATAAGGTCATTATCAGGAGTAATGAAGCATGCACTGACCGGTGGCGCATCCTGCCCAACAAGAAGCATCTTCTCCTCAAACACTCCCCTTTCCTCATTGTATTCACACAGAGAAACGGAAGTGTTTATGAAAATCCTTCCGGCATTATCCTCAAGGATCTGCACAGAGTTACGGCTCTGCGTCTCCATGGGGATCCTGACAAAATCATCCTTATCGGTATAAAGAGCCATACCGTTGACCGTAGAAATCCAAAGTCTTCCCTTGGAATCTCTCAACATACACTGCACCTGGTTGTCAGGAAGCGAACATTCCTCATCAGTACAGAAATATTGGTGATACTCATGCACATTATGCCTGTTGAGACCTCGGAATGTGCCTATCCAGACATGGCCGTTGACATCCTCAGCAAAAGAAGACACCTTCTGATTGGAAAGGTCATTGGCGATCTGTAGCGATTCCCGATCGAGATACACGTCCTCTGCAGTCCTCCTGGCGCATCCTGCCAAAGCGACAATGCAGATAATATAAAACAGTCTTTTCATAAAGTCTTCCATTGAAAATCAAAATTAACCAAAAAACCACGAACCGTCACTACCTGCCCTAGCATTTGAACATACGGAAAAACTTTTAAACAAATACGAAAACCCACCCAGACATATTGAACGAGGCAGAAAACCAAAAATACGCATTGAAAACCCCAAAAGCGATAATAAGGCGAAATTTGTAGAATAATAACCACATACACACGACACATGAACACCAGAATTCTATTCTCCATTGCAATTGCCGCCCTGGCAACCATAGGTTGCTGCCAAAAGACCGGCAGAAAGACAGAGGCCTCAGAGCTTCTGACCTCGGAAGAGACAACGGTAGTCCAGATTGCGACCGGCAAAGTAGCAGGTTACATCGAACAAGGCATCTACACCTACAAGGGCATCCCATATGCGAAAGCCGAAAGATTCATGCCTCCTCAACCGGCCGATAACTGGGAAGGGGTAAGAAGCTGCAGAGCCTACGGTCCTACAGCACCTCAGGAGGTGAGAAAAGGATGGGCAAGCGACGAACTTGGATTTTCATTCGCTTGGAACGACGGCTTTCCTGGCGAAGACTGCCTCAGAGCGAACGTATGGACTCCTGGCATAAACGACGGAAAGAAACGCCCGGTCATGGTATGGCTCCACGGAGGAGGATATGCCACAGGTTCAGGCCAGGAACTGCCATCATATGATGGAGCGAGCCTTGCACGAAAAGGCGATGTTGTAGTCGTGACCGTCAACCACAGACTCAACGTCCTGGGATTCCTCGACCTGTCTTCATTCGGAAAAGAATATGCAGCTTCCGGCAATGCCGGTCTTCTCGACCTGGTAGCGGCTCTCGAATGGGTACGCGATAATGCAGCGGCATTCGGAGGCGACGCCTCAAACGTAACCATATTCGGTCAGTCAGGAGGCGGCGGAAAAGTATCGACCCTTCTGGCCACCCCGTCTGCCGCAGGACTTTTCCACAAGGCAATCATCCAAAGCGGCTCAATGCTCAGGACTATGGAGAAGCAGTGGTCTTCAAAGATCGGAGAAGCCGTTGTAGCGGAGCTTGGAGGCATTGACGCAGTCCTGACTGCGCCTTATGAGCAACTCCTCGCTGCCGGCACAAAGGCTATTGCAAAGGTACGTCCGGAGGCTGAAGCAAACGGATTCGCATCATTCATCTTCGGATGGGCACCTACTGTTGACGGCAACTACCTCCCGGCACAGCCGTTTGAGCCACAGGCACCAGAGCAGTCGAAAGACATTCCTGTCATGCTCGGAACAACCATCCACGAATTCTCGATGAGCACATATGTCCCACAGCTGCGCACCGCAACAAAGGAAGCGGCCATGGAATACCTTAGAGCCACCAAGTTCGGAGACAGAACCGATGAGTTCGCTGCGATTTTCGAGAAGACATATCCTGACTACCAGCCGAAGGACCTCTTCGACACAGACATGATCTTCAGACCAAGCACAATAGCTCAGGCTGACGTGAAGGTTGCTCAGCAGGGTGCGCCCGTATACATGTACATGTTTGCATGGGAATCTCCAGTGATGGACGGCATCCTCCGAAGCACCCACTGCATGGAAATACCGTTCGTATTCAACAACGCAGACCTTCACGCATCCATGACAGGCGGCGGCAAGGAAGCCATTGAACTTGCCGACAGAATGAGTCAGGCATGGATCAACTTCGCACGCACAGGCAATCCGAACGCAAAGAGGCTGCCGGAATGGCCTGCATATAACCCAGAGGAGGGTGCTATGATGATCTTCGACAACGAATGCGAAATAAAATACAACCACGATAAAGAATTGATGGAGTTCATCCGTCAGTTCCCGACACGCGGATTTTAAATTCATTATACTAATCACTAACCATTAACCATCAAAAACATGAGAACCAATTCAACATTCTCAAGAATGCTGGGCACTGCAATGGCAATGCTTCTCATTCTGGCCGGCTCTCTCACAGTTTCTGCACAGAATCTGGTGAAGGTGACCG
>JAFUQW010000078.1 GCA_017472115.1 Bacteroidales bacterium
GGAGTGATGTCCTCGCAATTCTTGTGGCACTGCATGGACCTTGAATACATCCTTCCGATGCAGAAATTGCTGTGCGTGCATCCGCTGCAATGATTCTCATCCGCCTGCATCTTGTTCACAAAGTCAGTGTCTTCCAGTACGGCTCGTCCCATCTGTATCAGCGGGAAACCTTTGCTGATGGCCTCGTCTGCAGATTCGCGGGAAACGACTCCACCGACATATACAAACGGGAAGTCAGGCATCGCCTCGCGGAACTTCAGGGCATCTTCCATGAAGAAAAGCTTCTTGAACGGTACGCTTGGCGCCACCAGTTTTCCTGCCAGCGAAACTCCCGCCTTGAGCCACCATTTGCTCCATGGGAAATAGTGGACGATCGTCTTTACGGGGAACTGTCCGCGCATCACATACTGCGGGTGGCGGCTGACGAAGCCTCCCGAAAGGACTATCGCCTCTATTCCGAGGCTGCGCAGCTCCTTTGCGACTTCTATAAGTTCGTCGGTTTCCTGACCGCCCTTGAATCCGTCGCGGGTGTTGAGTTTTGCGAAGAGGGCTACCTTGCCTTTGCCGGCAGCGACCGCCTTGCTTACGCACATCTTCATGAACCTCATGCGGTTCTCGAGTGACCCTCCGAATTCGTCGCGCCTCTTGTTTGTGTATGGCGAGAGGAACTGGGAGATCAGATATCCGTGTCCTGCATGTATCTCTATGGCATCGAATCCGGCTTCTATAGCAAGCTCGACAGCCTTTCCATATGCATCTGCCACCTCATTGATCTGCTCCATGTTCATCTTCTGCACGAAGGTAGGGGAGTAGAGGTTGAAGCCTCTGCTCGCTCCGTACGGCATGCATCCGCAGATGCTCCGGTGGGACATGTTGCCACAATGGCCGAGCTGTATCGAAACCTTTGCGCCTTCGGCGTGGATTGCGTCCGTCAGCTTCTTCAGCTCAGGCACGATCTCCTCGCGCATCCATAGCTGGTTCTCGAACGACAGGCCGCTCCTGCAGACCGCAGCATATGCCACGGTGGTCATTCCGATGCCTCCGCGTGCCACGGCCGTATGGTAGTCGAACAGCTCCTTCGACGGCCTTTGTCCGGGGCACATGGCCTCGAAGGCGGCAGACCTTATGGTGCGGTTCTTCAGCTCGAGAGGGCCGATCCTGTATGGTGTAAATAATTCGCTCATTACCAAATGAATGGTATAATGTGTTTCTTGTCAAGTCTTCTATATTCCTCGCCGAACTCCTGCTCGTATTTTTGGGTCAGGGCTTTTGCGCGGGGACCGAGGTTTGCGAAGGTCCAGAGCGCGAAAAGCGCTCCTGCAGGCGACCAGGTAAGTATCGCATACCCGATCCATTCGGTGAATTCGCCGAAATAGTTTGCCGAGGTTACGTATTTATATAGTCCCTTGCGGGGAATATAATGCTTTGTGTCTCCGGGCTTGCGGAGGTTTCGGATCACATGGTCGGAATGGAGGTTTATGCCCATTCCGATAAAGAACACGATGGTTCCTATGATGAACTGCGGGCTCCACAGCCAGTCTGTGGAATACATCCCTTCCGGTGCCTCTCCATACAGCCATCCTCCGATAAGGTAGGCGTTCAAGGTGTTGAATGTCAGTCCCATGAGCATTATGGCTACAGGCATCGTGCTCTTTCCACGCATCATCAGAGGGAAGATGAATGACCTCTGGAAATAGTGGAGGAGGTAGAATCCTGCCATCATATAAAGAACGGCCTTGGAGTTGCCGGTATCCGCTCCCGAGAGGGCGAATCTTATCGTATAGTACAGCAGGAATATGAAGGCCGGGGCTTCCATGATGATCCAAGCGGTTCTGTTGCTGATCTTCGGACCCCAGTTTGATGCCGACAGGTATCCGTATCCGGCCTTGAAGAAGAACAAGGCGATGAATACGATGACGGCCATGACGGCCATTCCTGTCATTATTATATAGTATGTGCTCATGTTTCTGCAGTCTTTACAATCTGCAAATGTAACAATATTTTCGCAAAATGTATTTTTTGACTACTTTTGTACCACTTTATACGCCTTTTATGAAAACGTTGACCGCACTCATACTGTCTTTGCTCCTTATGTCATGTACTGAGGCCAAGGTCCGGGAATACACTCTCGAGGTCGTGGCTGAGTATCCGCATGATACGGAATCATACACCCAGGGACTTTTCTTCCACGACGGACAGATGTATGAGAGCACAGGCGTGAACGGCAAGTCGACATTCAGAAAGGTTGACATGGAGACAGGAAATGCTTTGCAGAGGCTGAACTTCGACAAGAAATATTTTGTGGAAGGATCCGTGATCTTCGACGGCAATCTGTACATACTTACGTGGGAATCGAAGGTCGCATTCATCTATGATGCGAATACCTTGGAGTATCTGTCGACATGGAAGTACCCGAGACAGGGCTGGGGATTGACCACCGACGGAAAACAGCTGATTGCATCTGACGGCTCGGCGAACCTCTTCTTCATGAACGGGCAGTTCGGTCTGGAGAAGAAGCAGCTGGTTACCTTGAACGAACGTCCTGTAAGGTGGCTCAACGAGCTTGAATATATAGATGGAAAGGTCTGGGCGAACGTATATACGACAGATGAGATCGTGATAATCAATCCGAAGAACGGAAAGGTCGAAGGCGTCGTGGACTGCCGCGGACTGCTTCCGAAGAGTCTTCATACTGCTGATACAGACGTGCTTAACGGAATAGCATACAATCCTCAGACGAAGAAGATATATCTTACCGGAAAGAACTGGCCGAAGCTTTACGAGGTCAGGCTGGTAGAAAAATAGAGATGGCCGGTCCGGCCGGCCATGACGTCATCTCCGACCTTAGGCCGGCCATGACGTCATCCCCGACCTGATCGGGAATCTTGAATACGAAGAATATTTGCAGGGGTGTCCGGAGTGGTCCGGGCTGAGATCATACCCATGAACCTGATCCGGATAATGCCGGCGTAGGGAAGCATCATCTCATGTGCGCTTTCGGGCGTGCCCCCTTGCATAAATGTGGCAACATTATGCGAGGTTTTTTGTTTTTTGCAGCGTTAGTTTCGCTGATCCCTTTCCCGGCACAAGGTGCGGAGAAAGAAGCGGCCGATGAAAAGGTCGAGAGACTTGACAGCGTTGTCGTCTCATCATCCAGGGCAGGCAAGGATACGCCTGTAACCTACACAATGGTCGGAAAGGAAGAGCTCAGGCGCTCCAATCCGCTTAACTCCCTTCCTATGAATCTGGCCCTCCAGCCTTCAGTCGTCTCTGTAAACGAAGGAGGAACCGGTCTGGGCTATTCCAAGCTGACTGTCCGCGGATCCAAGGGCTCGCAGATCAATGTTACCCTGAACGGCATCACGCTGAATGATGCCGAGTCGCAGGAAGTCTTCTGGGTCAATATTCCCGCTCTTTCATCCATGATTTCCAGCGTCCAGCTCCAGCGTGGACTCGGCACATCCGCAAATGGTGCAGGCGCATTCGGAGCCAGCATCAACATGAGTACGGCTTCGGTCGGTCCCGATCCTTTCGCATCGGCTGAAATGTCCGTAGGCTCATACGGCACATTCATGAATGTCTATTCAGCTGGTACAGGACTGATGAAGTCGGGTATGTATTTCAATGCTGCGTACTCGCGCAGCTCGACTGACGGATACATCCGCAATGCATTCGCTGACGTACAGTCTGCCATGGCTGTCCTCGGCTGGATGAATGAGCGCAATTCCCTGCGTCTGACATGGCTCATGGGCGACCAGAGGACGGGAATCACATGGGAAGGCATAAGCCTCGAGCAATACGAGAAGGACAGGAGGTACAACCCGGCAGGCGAGTATTACGATGCCTTCGGGAATGTACATTATTATGATAATGAGACAGATAACTATACCCAGCACCATCTTCAGCTGAATTATACCCATTCCTTTTCCGATCGGTTGGCATGGAGCTCCACTTTCAATTACACCCGTGGTGACGGATATTATGAGAACTACAAGGCTGGAAAATCATTCTCAAAATATCTGATGCCTTCTCCGGTTGTCGGAGGTGTTCAGTATGACGAAGGTGACTTCATTACCAAGGAAGCTCTGGCAAATGACTATTTCGTCCTGAATTCGGACCTGCGCTATAATTCCGAGCTTCTTAACCTGACTGCAGGAATCAATCTGTCCCGTTACGACGGAGACCATATCGGATCTGTCCTTTGGAGCGACGTGCTCGGTGACTCGTTCGACTATGCCGGCCATCAGTGGTATATGAACAACGGTCTCAAGCATGAGGCAAATGCATTCGTACGCGGAGAAATGCATGTTTCACCTTCTCTGACCGCATATGCGGACCTTCAGTACAGAGGGGTATGGCTGAATATGTCGGGACCGGAAGACGACGGCGTCCTTCTTGACCATAAGGATGACTGGCAGTTCTTCAATCCGCGCGCAGGCCTCTCATACCGCTGGAATCCTTCGTCACGAGCATTCATCTCGGCTGCTTTAGGCCATCGTGAGCCGGGCAGAAGCGACATCAAGGAGCTGATTCTGGATGCGAACAAGGCTGCTTCAGCCGGGGTCGCAGGAAGGGGAGTGGACATTCGTCCTGAAAAGATGCTCGATCTGGAAATCGGCTATGAGCATGTGACAGAAAAATTCTCGTTGTCCGCAAACCTTTATCTGATGGAATACTGGGACATGCTTCTGGAGACCGGAAAGCTAACCGATGTCGGTTACGCCATAAAGGAGAATGTGCCGCGCAGCTGGCGTCGAGGCATCGAGGTTGCAGCAGCGTGGAAACCTCTCGAATGGATTCAGATGAATGGTAATATCACATTGTCGGACAATAAGATACGTAGATATACCGCGTATTATGAGATGTATGACAACATGAATGACTGGAACTATCTTGGCCAGCATGAGGTCGAGTTCGAGAATACGGACATCCTGATGTCTCCTTCGGTTGTGGGTATGGCCGGAGTGACTGTACGTCCGTTTGCATTCTCGTCGGGTTCATTGAATTCCGCCTATGTGTCCTTGAACGGTAAATATGTCGGCCGACAGTATTACGACAACACATCTTCCGAAGAGCGTTCGATTCCGGCATATTTCGTGGCAGGCTTTGCGATGGGGTATGAGATCCCTGTTTCCGGAAACTCTGCAGTCTCCCTCTCCTTCCATGTCAATAACCTTTTCAACAGGATGTATTATGCCGATGCATGGCTCTGGCGAGCCTATTTCCAGCAGGATGATGCCTACATCTCCGATGTCGGCATCTATCCGCAGGCCCCCGCAAACTGCATGCTCAAGGTTGCGTTCAGGTTTTAAATCCCACAAAGTATTCAAAAAGTCATTTCCTTTTTCTAAATTTGTCCTTGGTAGTCCGCCGACTGCCAAGGACATCTGTATTATATAAAACGAACACATACAAATATGAAAGATTTCACTGAAAAAGACCTCAAAGGCGGGATGAAAGCCACAGGGCTTTCGGCCGCTGCACTGCTTTGCGTCTGCCTGGCAAACATTTTTGGCTCTGCACCTGAAGACAAGTCCGGAATTTCATCAGACCTTGTCTTGTATCTGGCCCTTGGATCACTGCTTTGCAGCATCATTCTTTTCGTATACTATCTGACCAAGTACCGCAAACTGAAAAACAGCTGACCTAATAAATTGACACGATTATGAAAACACTTAAAGTCTTCCGCATAGCTTCATTTGTGCCGATGATGGCGTTTTTGATTGTGTTTTTTATCTATAGAACCTTGGATAAAGGATTTGACGGAATCCTGACAACGACATTTAGCGTAATCATAATCTTCGGTTCTGTAAGCCTTTATACACGTATTAAAAACGAGAACAATCCGGCATATCTTGCCAAGACAGAAAAGGGAATGATAATAGCCAACTTCGTCTCTATCGTACTCATGACAGCTTTGTCAATAGTCGGATTCTGTATGGGACCGGGAGGATATTTCAACTGGCTTTATCTGGCCATTACAGCAGCTGTAATTTATTCAACAACTAACAATATCATTCTATACAAAGCAAAGAAGGCTTATGACTCCGACGCATCGAGTGCATTTTTGCAGTAAAATCGCACTCGATCAAATCAAAGAAATAGAAGAACATGAAACGAACATTCAAGATAATCCTCAAAACTATCGTATATCTGCTGGCACTCATCGGAGCATTGACTGTATCATTTATCATCTTCATCAACACCTCAAAGCTTTATTACGTTAGTGTAAGCTTCGATGAAAGCAACCTGGCTCGATTTGAAGAAAGAGTTGATCTGCTCAGAACATGCGGGGCATACAGTCCTGACTCGACATTCGTTGATATTGAATACGTTAAAGACAGCATCCGGGCAAAGGAGATTATGGATTATTTCCAGTTGGACACGCTATATGATGCTACGGCTTCAACATGGGACAAGGCTCTTGCTATCGGCAAGTTTGTCGCGTTCAACATCCCTCACGAAAATCAGAAGATACAGCCTGAATACAAGAATGCTATCGGTCTCTGGGAATATACCAAGAATGTTGAACCTGCTTTCAACTGCCGTCTGCACAGCATCATGACCTTTGAACTTCTGACTGCAGCAGGAATCAAGGCAAGATACATAACCTGCCTGCCACAGGATGAGAATGATAATGACTGTCACGTAGTAAATGAGGTCTGGCTGCCGGAAAGTCAGCAATGGGTGATGCTTGACACAGACATGGGCGGACGTTATGTCACAGACCTTGACGGAAATCTTCTTTCTCTGAGGCAAATGCGTGAGAAATATATAAGCGGAGAAAAGATGAAGTTCTACCCTGGCTTTGAAAAAGGGAGTTCAAAGATGACTGACTATTACGCATACATGGCCAAGAACACCTACTGGTTCTGCTGCTGGGGAGCATTGGGATTCTATCAGGAGGATTACACTACTCTTCCTCAGTCGGCTCTTAGAAACCGCTATTACGCACTTGTACCTGAAGGATTCGAACCATTCAGGGATATCGTCTACACTATAACTCACGACCCGGACAAGTTCTGGAAATAGTAACATCTATGACAAAACAGCTCATAACAATACTCGCAGCATTAGTCTGCTGTTCCGTAAGCGCCCAAACCGGAACAGCAGATACAAGGGATATGCTGGATTCTCTTTTGTGCGATATAGGTAGAAAAGACCAGGAAGTGCGTTCTGATTGGGCGAAGGTTGCGGCAGGGAAGGCCACACAGGATGAAATCATCGCATATGCTATGAAGATGGAGGAGACAGACAATGCGAACCTTGAAGTTGTCTCACGGATTCTTGATACATACGGCTGGCCTGACGGCCTTTCCGAAGATGCAAACAATGCCATTTTTCTGGTGATTGACCACAGTGATCTTAAGACCATGAAGAAGTACGTCGGACTCTTTCACGATGCGGTTGAGAATGGATATCTGTCTATGGATGAACTCGTTACTATGGAAGACCGGATGCTGATGAATGCCGGCAAGCCTCAGAAATACGGTACGCAGGCATACTCAATAACCGCAGGTGGCAAGGCGGTGATTTACATCTGGCCTGTCGAAAATCCGGACAAGCTGAATCAACTGCGTCAATCAGTCGGGTTAAGTCCGATTGAGGAATATCTGGAGATGGTGAAGCAGCAAGGCGTAGAGATTATCTATGACAAGAAGAAAAGAGTGAAAGATTTCATACAGCATTAAACTAAGATTAAACAGAAAGGTATGCAAAGTAATTACGGCAAATGGAGATTCGAGAAGAAACCTTTA